>JBCLEL010000033.1:0-13611 GCA_038913435.1 Chloroflexota bacterium | reverse complement strand
TGGTAATATTGTAAATTACATCTATCACCACTGGAGGTAGCGGCGGTGCCAGGGAAAGAGCCTATGACCAAGATCATTCGACAGCTAAGAAGCGGCCAGATCACGATCCCATCGGAGTTTCGCAAGCAGCTCGGAATTGACGAACAATCGTATCTGCAAATCACCCTGGCCCAAGGGGAGCTGCGAATCAAGCCGGTGGAGGTGAAGCCACAGTCAAAGGGCTCTGCCTGGTTGAAAGAACTCTACGATTACTTCGAACCTGTGAGAGAGGAAGCGAAAAACTACACTGAAAGTGAGATCAATGCGGCAATCGACGACGCGGTGAGGGCCGTCCGCAAAAAGAATGCTCACAGTCGTCTTTGACACAGCAATTTTTGTCTGTGCGTTGATCAATCCCTACAGCGTTTGGGGTCGAGTCGTCTTCGCTCACAGCGGGAGCTATAGATTGGTCGTCTCGCAACCTGTGCTAGCGGAAATCCTCCAGGTGTTAGGTCGCCCTGAGTTGACCATGAAGTTTCGACGGATTGCGGGGTTAGATCTGAGTCGTGTCATCGAGCTCATTTCTCAGGTTGACGTTGTGGAGATTGGTAATATAAAGCCTGTCTCACGTGACCCCAAGGACAACAAGTTCCTGGCAACAGCTAAAGCAGCCCTGGCATCTTATATCGTTAGTGAAGATAACGACCTCCTGACGCTCAAAGAGTACGAAGGTGCCAAGATCGTCACTGCCGCAACTTTCCTGGGGATTTTGGAAGGGACGGCCGATAGGCCGGCTACCCCAGCCTGAAACACGCCCGGCGTGTTCCAAGAGCTTGCGTCACCGGCCAAGCAGCCAGTCCGGATATACTGGGAATCATTATTGGGAGCAGATGATGGACGGATGCTCACTATGCGGCAATACTGAGGCTAACAGGTGCAGCTTACAGGACAAGCTGGTTGATAGAGTGACTTGCCCTACCTGTGGTGAATACGACATCACCTACTATGATAGGGACCTTGTGGTAGGTAGTATTGACTGCAAACAACTAGTCTCTGGATACCTACGCGAACACCAATTGCAACAAGCGAAGGGGTCGTCGGCGCGGCCATTTCTTCTCACTAAGGAGTCTATCGAGAGCATCATCGATGCTGCCCCGGTCGAGGTTACTGACCGAGTCGACCGCTTGTTAATAAACTTAGCTGCACTTAGTCCGATCGCTGGAAGCCCCATCCTCATTAAGCCAAGGACGGACTACCCATTGGGTTACTGCGTGAATCACGATGAATTGGGGTTCATGATTCAGGGTCTCCGGAACCAACGATTTCTCGAAACCGACTCTAACGGGAACCATCTAACCATCGCAGGCTGGGATAGGGTTCGCCAATTACGCCAGGCAGGCGTTTCGTCTATACAAGCGTTCGTAGCGATGTGGTTCACTGCTGAACTCAACGAAGCCTACGATCAAGGCATCAAACCGGCTATTGAAAGGGCGGGCTACAAGCCATTGAGGATTGATCGTGTGGAGCATTCTGACCGTATTGACGACCGTATTCTGTTGGAAATTAACAGAAGCAGATTTCTTGTGGCGGATTTCAGTGGACATCGGCAGGGGGTGTACTTCGAAGCAGGATACGCTCTTGGGCAGAAGAAGCCGGTAATCTGGGCTTGTAAAAAAAAGTACCTGGGTAAGGTCCACTTTGACACCCGACAGTACAACCACATAGTATGGGACACCCCGGACATACTCCAGGAGCTACTCTACAACCGCATCTGTGTTTTAGTCGGATAAGCCAGTTCGCACAAAACAGAAAATGGAAAGACCCTTTGTCCAGGCCGAACCCACGTTGACGTCAGCGAAGGCAAAGTGCTAGCATCGCTATGCTTCTGATTAAGACGATTGTTAACCCATCCATACCAGCGTGGGGGGAACGTAAATGACGACCGACACCTCGGAGCGCCAAGCCACCGGTGCTCAGACCGCTCCTGCCTTTGACCGAGACCTCTGGGCCGAGGCTATGCGTCTGGCCTGGACCGCCAACACGATCCGGGTCGGCCTGGCCGAGCTTCGCTATCCGTTGATGCGCCTGCCGGCAATCGCCGACGCTTTCAAGCAGCATTTGGCCGGCTCGTTGTCGGCAGACCTCACTCCTTTGAAGGACGAGTTCGCCGGCGCCGTCTCCGAGTTGGCGCAGGCCGGCGAAGAGTTGCAGGCGGCCATAAAGACATTGAAGGAGATTATCCGCGACCTGCCAATCAAGACCGACTCCGAATAGCGCCTAGTGTTAACTTAAACGAGGTCTTGGGCTATGCTAGTCGGACTCTAAGGGGTGCAGGGGCGAAGCCATTGACGGGGGATGTGGGGGTGTCCCCCACTAATCATTTCCCCTTCTCCTCGCAGGAGAAGGGGTCAGGGGATGAGGCCAAACAGCTAGGGGTGAAAAGCTATTTTGAAACGGTATTCGCGAAAATGTCGTCTGATCGTGCACTGGGTCGCCGGCGATGGAAACGAGCGGATTTGAAGTCGTCACTTGCCGACTCGAACCGTGCGTCGAGTTGGCGGTACTCCGCGAGGTTCTGGTCAAACGCGGTCAGGTGATGGGGCTAGGCAAGCGCGGGTTGCGGGTGACGCCAGGCGAGGACCGGTACCCACCATGCTACTTTGCGCCGGATGGCACGGTCGAAATTGCGCTGAGTGGCTTCTATCTGGCCGACGCGATGGATTTTGTCGAAGCGATAGCCCAGGAGGTTGGCGCCAGGGCCGCCTGGAACTGGCGTCGCGGCGTCGCCTAGGTTAACTCAAACGAGGTCTTAGGCTATGTTAGGCGGACTCTAAGGGGTGCAGGGGCGAAGCCATTGACGGGGGATGTGGGGGTGTCCCCCACTAATCATTTCCCCTTCTCCTCGCAGGAGAAGGGGTCAGGGGATGAGGCGTCCTTCACTCGTGAAGGATCAGGCCAAACAGCAACCAGGCCATACGCCCCTACTTGAAACGGTATTCCCGAAAATGTCGTCTGATTATGCACTAGCGCGGTCAATGACCGATCATATAATCTTTGATGGTGAAGACGGAGATGTCGAGGAAATACTTCAACCCTGAAGTCGAAACGATGCCGGTGGAAAAGCTGAAGGCGCTTCAGCTCAGCCGGCTTCAAGCCAGCGTCGAGCGCGCCTATCACACCAGCAGCTTTTACCGTCATTTATACGACCAGGCCGGCGTCAAGCCGAGCGACATCAAGAGTCTGGATGACACCCAAAAGCTGCCGTTCTTGGAGAAGAAAGCGGTCAGGGACGCTTATCCGTGGGGCACGGTGACCGCTCCGAGTGACCAGTTGAAGGAGATGCACAGCACCTCCGGCACTACCGGCAAGCCGGTTCTGGTCTTTGCCACCGCCAAGGACATTGACTTCTGGGGCGAGCTAAACGCCCGCGAGCTGTGGATGGTCGGCGTGCGGCCCGGCGACAAGCTGCTCAACGCCTACGGCTACGGACTGCCGACCGGCGGCTTTGGCTTCCACTATGGCGCTCAGAAGATGGACGTCCTAGCCATCCCAACCGGCTCCGGCCAGGCCGAGCGGCAGGTCACGTTGCTGAACGACCTTGACATACAGGCGTTCTGTATGACGCCGTCGTTCGCCTTGTATTGCGGACAGAAGGCGCAAGACCTGGGCTTGAAGCTGCACGAGAAGGAGAACCCGCGCATCGGTCTCTTCGGCGCTGAACCCTGGCCCTGGTCAACCCGCGAGAAGATCGAGGGGCTATTCGGCATCACCGCCTATGACGAGTTCGGAATGACCGAGTTTCTCGGCCCCGGCATGACCTGTGAGTGCGAAGTGCGCGACCGGCAACACGGTATGCACGCCTGGGCTGACGCCTTCCTCTGCGAGTGCATTGATCCAAACACTGCCGAGCCGGTGGAGGACGGTCAGCCAGGCGAGTTGGTCTGGACAAACCTCGCCTTTGAAGGTAGCAGCTTTATTCGCTATCGCAGCCGCGATCTATCGGCGCTGACCTGGGCGGATTGCGCTTGTGGACGCACCCATCCACGCATCTCGGCGATCAAGGGCCGGAGCGACGATGCCGTTTCGATCCGGGGCCTGATCGTATTCCCAAGCCAGGTTGAGGAGGCGCTGCTGCGCTTCCCGGAGATGGGCGCAAACTTCCGTATGTATCTAGACACTGATAGCCGGGGCATGGACCACTTCACCTTGCGAGTTGAGTTGAATGACGCCGCTCTGCTTGAAAATCCTACTAGAGTTACCGCGCTGAGCGAGAAGATGCGCGAGGCGGTGCAAAACCTGACCAGCGTCAATCCTCGCCAGGTCGAGCTAATCGGGCCGGACACCTTGCCGCGAGTCACCGCCGGCGAGGGTAAGACAGCATCCGCCCGCGTCGAGGACCGCCGGAAGAAGGGCTAACGTCTATACGGATGAACCGCAGAGGCGCAGAGACGCAGAGGGAAGAAGTCAACTTTCATACTTCTCAGCGCCTCTGCGTCTCTGCGGTGACAACAGACATTCTCGGGAGGTATAGCAATGACCGAAGAAGCCGAAAGCAAGATCATGACCGCCAGCGAGGCGGTGAAACGGTTCATCAAGCCGGGCACCCAGGTGTGTTGGGGCGGCTTTAGCTACACCCGCCGGCCCTTCACCATCTGCCGGGAGGTCATCCGCCAGGGCATCGGCGACATGTTTTGCACGATGAACGGCGGCACCGCCATCGAGGAGTGCCTGGCCGCCAATGATCTGATCAAATGGCTTGAGACGACCTACGTTGGCCTGGAGGGCATCCAACCGGTCGCTTTCAGCATCCGCCGGCGGGTGGAGGACGGCTCGATCTCCCTATTTGAGGATTACAGCAACTACGGCTACGCCACCAGAACAATAGCCGGACGATACGGCTGGCCCTTTGCGCCGCTGATCTCCGAGCTAGGCTCTAGCATCCTGGAGTACGACGTGTTTGGCAAGGCCGGCTTGCGGGGAAAGAAGCCGGACGGTAGCTGGATTGACCCAAGAATCCCGCCCAAGAAGTTTCACGTCATTGACGATCCGTTCGATGGCTGGGGACTGCGCCCTCACGCCTTTGAGGGCGGCGACACCACCGCCAACCAGACCAACAACCTCGAAGCGGCTCGTAAAGCGACCAAGTACACCGGCAACGCCGGCGTCAAAGTTGTCCTGGTGCCGCCGATGATCCCAGAGGTGACGGTCATCCGCGCCCAGCGGGTCGCCATTGACGGCACCGTCCGGCTGGAAGGCATCTTCGGGCCGGACCAGGAGCAAGCGATTGCCGCCAAGAGCTTGATTGTCGAGTGCGAGCAGGTAGTGCCGGCTGAGGAGCTACGAGCGGCGCCGGAGCGCAACCACATTCCTTCTCATCGGGTCAACGCCATCGTCGAGCAGCCTTATGGCGGTTACCCATCGGCGGTGCCGAACTACTATGACTACGACTGGGACTGGTTCGTCGGCTACGGCCGGCTGAATCGCAAGTCGAAAGAGGAAGTCACGGCCTACTGGCAGGAGTACGTCAAAGACACCGAAGACGACTGGGACTTCCTCAGCCGAAAGGTCGGCATGAAGCGTTTATTCGAGTTGCGGGCCTCGTCCAGCTATGGCTACAAGCCGGATCTGGCCCGGTCAATATAATGTTTCGGTAAATGTAAGGGCGCACCCCTGTGTGCGCCCGAAATCGGGTGGTAATTTTTGTAGGAATTGGCGTGCCCTCACCCGGCTTCGGTCGCCACAGGCGACCGAAGCCGGCCTCTCCCACAGGGAGAGGCGATGGACGAATAATTCCCTCTCCCTGTGGGAGAGGGTTAGGGTGAGGGCGAGGTCAAGCCATAGCGGATCGTAAATGTAGGGGCGCACCCCTGTGTGCGCCCGACAAGGAGGAGATATGAAGCAGGTTTCCGACGATCTATACCAAGCCTATCTTGAGCGCCGAGGGTTGAAGCCGGAGGAATACACGACGATGGAGCTACTCGCCATCGCAACCGCCCGCGAGGTGCCGGACCACTCCTTCGTGTTCGCCGGCACTGGCCTGCCCTTGCTCGGCTCCATGCTGGCCCAACACACCTACGCCACTCACATGACATTGATCCTGGAGGCCGGCATCGTCGGCCCGTCCATCGAACATCTGCCGATCTCCGTTTCCGATCCTCGCGGCTGCTTGAATGCCAGCATGGTCTCGAACATGGCCGACACCTTCGGCACGACCGCTCAACGCGGCTACTGCACCGTCGGCATCCTCGGCGGCGCCGAGTGCGACAAGTATGGCAATCTAAACTCTACAGCCATCGGCGGCGCCTGGCCGGCCGGCGTCTCGCCAACCGGCCACGGGCCGCAGGTGCGCTTCGCCGGCAGCGGTGGGGCCAACAACATCGCCTCGCTGGCCGACAAACTGCTGGTGATGATGGTGCACGAGCGGCGCCGGCTGCCAGAGAAGGTCGAGTACATAACCAGCATCGCCGGCCGGCGGGGGCCGGACGGCGAGACCCGCTTCGACTATGGCCTCACCCGTGGCGGCGATATGGTTGTCATCAGCGACCTCTGCATCATGCGCAGCAACCCAAAGACCGGCATCCTGGAGTTGGACATAGTCTTCCCCGGCATTGACCCGAAGGATGTCGTCGAGAACACCGGCTGGGAGCTTGACGCCAGCCGGGCTCGCACGATGGACCCTCCGACCTACGACGAGCTGAAGATACTGCGCGCCATCGTTGACCCGGAGCGAATCTACCTGGGCCGGAAGTCGAAGCGCGACCTGGCCAGAGAAGCGGCGCAAAAGGCGTAGCCGGCCGGGGCCCTGCAAGTTGATTGCGCGGAAAGTAAGGTAGGTAAACGAACTAGATGTATGATTTCGGTAAGGTTACACCAACGAGATCACTTCCCCTAACAATGCTAACGAAAGAAGACGTTGAGGATTTAAAGGCTGCTGGTAAGGGAGCTTTCTCTAAGGCAATCGAGGACTTAAGGGATAGCAGTAGTTTAACGTTTTTGCTAGAAAATCTAGGTTTTTTGCCTGATCATTTTGATGGATCAGTTCTGGTTCCGTTCCTAGGTCACAAAAACTCAAATGTTCGTTTCTGGGCCGTGAAGAATATCGGGAAACTTGAAGATGTAACTTATCTACAGGCTCTGTCAAAGATTGCCAAAGAAGATCCGGATTCGATGGTCAGGCGTGAAGCTGTCTCCTCAATCGGGAGAATGAGGAGTAAAAAAAATATACCATCGCTTCTCGATCTACTCAATGATCCCGATCCCAAAATAGTCTCGCAAGCAATTCGCGGACTACTCGTATTCAAAGGCAATACTGAAGTCGATGAGAACCTAAAACGGTTGACCTGTCATCCAAATGAAATGATTCAATCCGTTATTCAGAAAGAGTATTTTTCTGCCAGCACGAGCAATACGGGTCAGCCTCACACTCATGTTTATGACTTTTTGAAGAACGTGGTTGTTAAAGGTGATGTAAGGGAGATTCTGACCTTAGTCCCAGAGGGGTCTGTTCACCTGACTTTTACTTCTCCACCATATTACAACGCGAGGGATTATTCAATTTATCCAAGTTATAAGGCTTACCTACAGTTTCTCGTCGACGTGTTCAAGGAAGTTCACAGAATCACTAAGGAAGGCCGATTCTTTATTCTGAATACTTCTCCGATAATTATTCCAAGGGTAAGCCGACAGCACTCTAGTAAAAGGTATCCAATCCCCTTTGACATTCATCCCTATCTTATTGAAATGGGCTGGGAATTTATAGACGACATTGTTTGGATGAAACCAGAAGCAAGTGTAAAAAATCGGAATGCGGGCTTTCAGCAACATAGAAAACCGCTTGGTTACAAGCCGAATCCGGTTACAGAGTATTTGATGGTGTATCGCAAGAAAACGGAAAAGCTCTTGGATTGGAACATTAGGCAGTATGAGTGGGACACCGTGGAAGAAAGCAAAGTAAAAGGAGACTATGAAACTGGCAACGTTTGGAGAATCGATCCTACTTTTGTCAGAAACCATACAGCAGTTTTTCCGATAGAACTGTGCAACAGAGTAGTCAAATTCTATTCATTCAAAGGCGATCTCGTTTTCGATCCGTTCGCTGGAAGTGGCACTTTGGGTAGATCTGCAAAAAGCTTGGGGCGATATTTCTTCTTGACTGAACAAGAGGAAGAATATTTTCAAGTTATCAAAAACAACTTGGGTAATAAGACGCTCTTTGCTATTAATGAAGGGACATTTCTCACTCTTGAACAGTTTAACCAACTGGTCAAATCATGACGTTAACAGACGCGGTGATCCAGCGGATCATCGAAAAGCTAATCAATGGACAGGACTATCGAATAGAAATCGTTACGCTAATTGATGCTGAATTCCTTCAGTATGCAATTGACTTCTTCAAGAGAGTCATAACAGCGAAGCTCGCGACTCATGACATAACGGTTGATTGGTACAAGAAAGAACTCCTCAACCCAAGTTTACCTGCCGATGAGATTGCAATAAACGCGGGTCTAAACAAAAAGACGATTTCCAATATGTACAACTCCGCCACAAAAGCAATCGTCTTGGAAGCGTCACTCGAACACTATGAAGCCCTATACGAGTCAATTAAGAACGCCATCGAGAATGCCGGCGAAATGGAAATAACGCTTACGATCAAGTTTAGAAACGTGAGTGTTGACTTGAACATTAGCGAAAGTTTAATCGTCATTAACACCCTAGCCGTCAAAAGGGCAGCATTGAGAGGTGGGCTATGGAGTACGGCCGGTAAGCGGGTCGAAAAGCCGCTGCTGATCACTCTTTGCAAACTGTTTATGGTGCCAGAACAACACTGGAATCAAACCGTATTGCCCGAATCACTGCGCGAAGTTGATTTTTACCTGTTTGGAATTGACCCTCAACGAAGATTCCGGTGCGAAGTGAAGCTGATGGGGAAGGGAAATCCTGAAAGTGCTGACGCAGTAATCGCTAGAGATAGCAAGGTCTTTGTCGCTGACAAACTTTCCGATCTTAACAAGCAACAGCTACCGGAGAGAAACGTTGAATGGGTTGAGTTGAGAGATCGCAATGGCTACAAAAGATTCGGTGTTGTTTTGAGGAACTTGAGTATTCCTTATCAAGAGTTTAACGGCAATGTCAATGATGAATTGCCAAAAATATTTAGGGAAATCTTTTCTTGATTCGTTTCGTATGGGACGGTTTATCTGGATGGCTAGGAAGGGAGCCGGCCCACCTCAACCCACCGGCCCGACCTGGCCGCCTCCTGAACCGCCTCGATCACCTCGCAGGCGCGTAGGCCATCCAGACTACTGTGGACAAAAGCGCGACAGCGCCTCACTCGACCAGCCCGGCTTCGCTGAGTCGTCGGCCGGCGGCCCGCATCCTCTCTTCGACCTGTCGTGGCGTCTGCCGGGACCGCCCGAACGGTCGGTCCCGGATGCTGTGCCACAGCGCCTCGACCTCGGCCCACTGGACGATACCTGCTTGGACCATCAGGACAATATCCTGAAGGTCTCGCTCCGACCCACGCGCAACCTTGGCCAGCGCCGTACTGGCGTAGTCAAAATGGTAGACATTTACCTGGCCGTGTCTGCGCCGATAGGAAGATCGCTCCAGGGCCGCTTGCCGCGGTATCGGCAAGAACTCGGTGGGATTCGCCCATTCGACATTGACCTGCTGCTCGTCCTTCAGGACTGGCAGGACCCGATGGAGGTCATCGAGCGCGGCCGGGTCGTCGGCGTCGGCGTCAATATCAATGTCAAGCGTCTGGCCGCGCAGGCCGAGATCAACGATCGCGGCGCCGCCAACGAGATATAGCCGGATCGGATGGCGGATCGTCCTGCCTAGCGCGCTCAGGAACCGGGTGATCCGAGCCTGGTCGGAGGGCTCACGCACGGGGCTTGCCCCACCCGGCGAGGGTCATCTCGGCCAGCAGCAGATCGGCCAGCGAGGTGTAACCCGCCCAGGCGTCGTAGCCGTAGAGTTCCTCTTCGCGGGCTGATAGCGTCCAGAGGGTCGTGCGCCCGAAGTCCTCATCGAGCGGCGGCAGACCCAGCTCGGCGACGTAATCGGGCGGGATAAGGACAGAAGGCCCAATCGCATTGAGCAGCCGGGTGCGCCACAGGCGTTGGAGAGCCGCAGCGGCCACGTAGCGACGCATTGCGCGGTCCCGTGTGGTCCCTGAAAGGTGCTCGATCGCAGATCGCGCAGCCGGCGCCAGGTCCGGGGCAGTGAGCAGGAGGGCGATAGTCGCTTCCTGGAGGCGAGCGTCCGGACGGGTCCATAGTCGTCGGAACAACTCGTCGTCGGTTAGATGATCGGATTCACCCGATGTCGGCCCGGCCGGCGCGATGTGGCGGACGCCACGTCGGTTCAACTCGGCGGCTAGATGATCCCATTCCGCGCGCTCGGTATAGAAGCGCGCCGCGCGTCTCCGGGCCACTCGACTATCTCCCGTATGTAACTGCCTCTTCGGTAATTATAGTTCGTGGGCCTTCGGCGACGGCGTCAACTAGCCGGGGTACGTTCGGTCCTCGGGCCCGCCGGTGACCACCGCAGACGCCGGTCAGCCTGGCAGCGGCGCTTCCCTCGGCCGGAAGCGCGACAGCGCCTACGCCAGCGAGCGTTTCACCTCGACCCAACTGCGCTCCTTCGCCGCCTCCTGGACCGCCTCGATCACCTCGCAGGCGCGTAGTCCATCCAGGAAGTTAGGGCTGGCCGGCCGGCCAGCCGTGATAGCGTCCACCATCTCCTTCACCGCTATCAGGAAGGCGTCGGTGAAGCCCATCCCCAGGCCCGGCACCGTCAGAGACGGCACTGCCCCTGGATGCAACGGCCCTATGATTATGGTACGAAAGCCGTTGAGCCTCTCCGGGTGATCCTCAGCGCAGTACAACTGAATCTCGTTAGCGTGCTGCCAATTGAACCGGATCGCCCCCCTCTCGCCGCTGACCTCGAAGTTGACCTCGTTGTCGTGGCCGCCGGCCATCCAGTTGACATCAATCGTCCCGATAGCGCCGTCGTCAAACTCCAGCAGGAAGCTGGTCGCATCGTCAACGTCAACCTCGCCATATACGGCCGGCTTAGCGTCCTGGTACGAGGCGACGCCAAATGAAATGTCGCCCTCCGCTGGCAACGGACGCCGTTTGATAAAGGTGCGTGATACGGCTGACACCCGCGAAACCTCGCCCACCAGAAACCTGGCTAGGTCAATGGCGTGCGAGCCAACGTCACCGATAGCGCCCCAACCGGCCTTCTCTTTCTGGAACCGCCAACTGAGTGGCATGTCGGGGTTCAGCGCGTAGTCAATCAGGTATTGCAGCCGGAACTGGATAGGTTGGCCGATCCGGCCGGATTCAATAAGCTCCTTGGCAAACATAACCGCCGGCCAGCGATGGTAGCCGAACGCCACCTGATGGACGACGCCGGCCGCTCTCACTTCTTCGTACATCTGCCGGGCTAGCTCGACGGTATGGGCCAACGGCTTCTCGCAGAGGATGTGCTTGCCGTGACGAGCGGCGTCAATGGCGATCTCGGCGTGGGCGTAGTTTGGCGTGGTGATGTCAACCAGGTCAATGTCGGGCGCCCTGGTGATGTCGCGCCAGTCGCCGGTCCCCTCCTGCCAACCAAGTCGCGCCGCACCGGTTTGGGCCAGCTCGGTTGTGACATCGGCCAACCGGACCCGCTCTATTTTCGGTAGAGAGTGTCCATAAACGTTGGCCAGGCTGCCGTAGGCGATGCTATGCACCTTGCCGATGAAACCTGATCCTATCAATCCTACCCGAATAGTCTTCTCTGCCACTCCCTCGCCCTCCGACTCTTGAAATGTGTATCCCTGTTTCATTTACCGTAGCGCAGGGCCTTGTGCCCCGCCACCGCCAGGCAGGGGACAAGCCCCTGCGCTACACGCACTTTCGTAAGCATGTAACCAGGGCGCTTGCTCCTCAAAACTCAATGTTCTTGACTGCCGCCGTACAAGCCGGCTACCCCACCATTATCAGCAAATCCAGGCCAAAGGCAAGAAACGTAGGGGCAATCCCCCGTGATTGCTGCGCGACAGCGCCATTTGACAGGCCGGCCGGCCCCGCCTACCATCTAGTTGCGGCGCGCTTAGATTTCTCCCTGCGTCGTAGGAGTCTCAACGTGGCAAACTCTCAGTTGGTCTCCGGCCTCCAGTCAATCGCCGGCGAGCGCTTTGTCCTCTGGAAAGACTACGACCTCATGCTCTACGAGTACGACGGCTCGATTGACAAGGCCCGGCCGAGCGCAGTTGTCATGCCTTCCACTGCCGAGCAGGTCTCGGACATCGTGAAGCTCTGCAACCGGCTGGGTGTCCCCGTCACCCCTCGCGGCGCCGGCACCGGTCTCAGCGGCGGCTGCCTGCCGGAGCACGATGCTGTCCTGATCGTCTTTTCCAAGATGACCCGTATCCTGGAGGTGGACGTGCCAAATATGCGGGCAGTCGTCGAACCCGGCGTCGTCAACCTGCACCTGAGCAACCATATCGCTCAACACGGCCTCTACTACGTGCCGGACCCGTCATCGCAGAAAGCCTGCACCATCGGCGGCAATGTCGGCGAAAACTCCGGCGGCCCCCATACCCTGATCTACGGCGTGACCACCAACCACGTTCTTGGGCTGGAAGTAGTCCTGCCCGATGGCGAGATAATCTGGACCGGCGGCAAGGCGTTGGACCAGCCGGGCTACGACCTGACCGGAATGTTCGTCGGATCGGAAGGCACCCTTGGCATCGTTACCAAGATCGTAGTCAAACTGACACCGCTGCCGGAGGCGGTAAAGACGTTGCTAGCCGTGTTCGAGACTGTCGAGGACGCTAGCTCAACGGTAGGCGGGATCATTGAAAGCGGGGTAATCCCGGCCGCTCTGGAAATGATGGACAACCTATCGGTGCAAGCAGTTGAGAAATCGGTCCACGCCGGCTACCCGACCGACGCAGGGGCTGTCCTGCTGATCGAGGTGGAAGGGTTAAAGGAAACGGTTGACGGACTGGTGGAGGCGGCGGCCTCGGTTTGTCGTAGAAACAACGCCCGCGAGGTAAGGGTTGCAAAGGACGCCCGCGAGCGCAACCTGCTCTGGGCCGGCCGCAAGGGCGCATTCGGCGCGATGGGCCGGCTCAGCCCGGACTTCTACGTGATGGACGGCGTCGTCCCGCGCAACACCTTGCCGGAGGTGCTAGCCGGCATCGAAAGGATCAGCCAGAAGTACGGTCTGCGCATCGCCAACGTTTTCCACGCCGGCGATGGCAACCTGCACCCGCTGGTTCTCTGGGACTCTGACCATCCGGGCGAGGAGCAGAGGGTCCGCGATGCCGGCGTCGAGGTGATGCAGATCGTGGCGGAAGTTGGCGGCGCCTTGACCGGCGAGCACGGCATCGGCTCGGAGAAGCGCGACATAATGGGCCTTTTCTTCAGCGAGGACGACCTGACAACCATGCGCTGGTTGAAGCAGGCTCTTGATCCTACCGGCGTCTGCAACCCCGGCAAGCTGTTTCCGACACCCGGACGTTGCATCAAGCCCCGGCCTGGACGGATGCCGGTGATGGGCTGGTAGGCGCCAGCTCTTTATCCGCGGATAAGGTGTGGAAAGGGGACAAAGGGTATTTCAGTGGGACAGAAGCTA
>JBCLEL010000032.1:0-13628 GCA_038913435.1 Chloroflexota bacterium | reverse complement strand
GGCCCCCACCGGCAGCAGTTGACGCGCTATTGACCTATCGTTTACCGGCTCATCGGCGACGATCCCGCCGTCCAGTAGGTGGATGATACGTTGGGTATATTGGGCGATATCGTGTTCGTGTGTCACCAAGATGGTAGTAAGATTATGCTCTTCGTTCAACCGCTGGAATATCGCCATGATCTCGCGGCCCGTCTTAGTGTCCAGCGCGCCGGTTGGCTCATCCGCCAAGATTATCGAAGGATTGGTGACGATGGACCGGGCAATCGCGACCCGTTGCTGCTGGCCTCCGGACAACTCGGTCGGCCGGTGTTTGACGCGGTCCGACAGGCCAACGGTCTCCAACGCCGCCAGGGCGCGCTCCCGCCGATTAGCCGTGTTGGTGTAGATCAGCGGCAACTCAACCTGCTCGACCGCCGTCATCCGAGGCAGCAGGTTGAAGCTCTGGAAGACGAAGCCGATCTTTCGGCCACGCACCTCCGCCAGTTGGTCATCTGACAGCGTAGATACCTCTCGGCTGTCAAGGTAGTAACTGCCACCGGTCGGCTGGTCCAAGCAACCGATGATGTTCATTAAGGTGGACTTTCCAGAGCCGGATGGCCCCATGATCGCCACCATCTCACCGGGCGCAATGTCGAGCGAGACGCCACCTAGCGCCACAACTTCGATCTCGCCAAGTCGGTAAATCTTGGTAACTTCACGCAGTCTTATCATTGGCCAGGCACTCCGGCTGGCTTCGCCTGGAACCCCGGCCCACCGCCAAATCCACCGCCTGGCCCGCCGAATCCGCCCCCCGGTCCCCCAAATCCGGCGCCAGGATTGGCTTGGCGGGTGACTGGCGCTGGAAGCAAAACCTGCTCGCCTTCGGCCAAACCACTAACGATCTCGGTAAAACGCTCATCGTTGATACCAGTCTGAACCTGCCGCGTCTCGGTCCCGTTTGGCGTGACTACATCAACAAGTTGCTCGCGACCCTGGCGTTTGATAGCTCTGTTCGGCACCAGCAGCACGTCGCTCTTTTGGGTGACAAGAATGCTGGCGATGGCCGTCATTCCAGCCGGTATTTGCTGTCGCAGATTGGTGATCTGGATCGTGACCGGATAACTGGCAACGCCTTGTTGGACGGTGGCGACCGGCGATACCGATGTGACGACGCCGGTGAGACGAACGTTTGGTAGCGCGTCAAACGACAGGCTGACCTGCTGCCCCACCGCGACTTTTGGCACATCGGTCTCGTCCACGCTGATGTCAATGCGCAGAGCGCGGGGGTCAACAATGACAATGTTTGCCGAGCCGGCGCTATCGCCCAGGTTGCCGGTGATTGAGGCAATCACACCGGCGAATGGCGCGATCAGGGCGGTGTTTTTTAGGTCAAACTCGGCCTGTTTGACCGAGATTCCGGCCTGCTTCACCTGCTCTTCCGACATTGACTGCTCAATATCACTGACTTTGCCCATCTTTTGATCTAAGGTCGCCTTGGCGCTCGACAACTGGCTGACGGCTTGCTGCACATCGGCCACCTTGGCGTTAGCCTTCAGGCTGGCGAGCTTGTTGATCGCCGATTGGTAGTTGGCCTTTGCCGATTCAACCGAGCTTTCGGCGGCCCTGATGTCAGCGTCGATTGCCCCGCTCGTCGCCTGGTTATAGCGGGCCTGCGCGCTGTCAAGCTGGGCCCTGGCACTCTCAACTGTATTGGCGGCGTTGGTGAGGTCGGTCGTACTGGCGCCCGCCTTCATGTCAGCCAGCCGTTGCTCCGCCAGTCTGACGGACGCTTCCGCGTTGCCTACTTGGGCGTCGGCGCTTTGACATGCTGGTCTGGTCGGGTCGTTGCCGCAGGTCGAGTCGCGCGATATTTGGGTTGACCAAAGGCTGTTCTTGGCTCTTTCCAGGTCGGCCTCAGCCGTGCGGAGATCGGCTACCGCCGGGCCGGCCTTCAGCTTGTCGAGGTCGCTCTGCGCTTTCTGCAAGGCGCCTTGGGCGGAAACAACCGATTGACGGGCGGAGGCGACGTCGCTGGCAGTTGCGCCGGCTTTCAACAAGGCTAACCTTGCTTCGGCGCTGCGCAGGCCGGCCTGGGCGCTGGCAACCGAAGTCTCGGCTGCCGCCAGATCTTCCTTCGGCGCGCCGGCCAGCAGGTCATCATAGCGGGCCTTAGCGGCCCCGTAAGACGCTTGAGCGGCCGCAATCTCATCTTGGGAAGCGCCGGCGGTCAGTTGCTTGAGTTTTAGCTGCGACACCGTCAAACTTGACTTGGCCTGGTCAAGTCGGAGTTCGGTCTGGGTGGAGTCCAGGCGGGCCAATGCCTGGCCTGGCTCCGCCTGGTCGCCTACCTTGACCAGCACTTCCTTGACCGTGCCACTAGCACCGAAGGTGAGCTTCGCCTGCTTGGTGAGGACGGTGGCGCCAGTGGCGCTTACACGAGACTCGACTGTCCCCTTGCTGACGGCGACCGGCTGACCGGCGGTGACAGTCGGTGTCACCGGACGGGTGCGTTGGTAGATCGTCCAGCCGGCGCCGGCTATCACGACCAAGGCCAGCCCGGCGATGATCCAGCGGGAAACGTTAAAGGAACGAATTGTTGTCGCTACACTGCCAAGCATACGGCCTCCAATCAGGATTTTGTCAATTTCATTCCGATGTCAGACGATAAGCCAATCAGCCGGTTTTCGCCTGGCGGGGCATTTTACAGACTCAAAGATTATAGTAATTGTATATTCGCCGCAGCGTGTTAATCAGGCGTTGGTCATGGGTTAAATTGCTGTTAAGCCGGAAGCTGGTATTGATTTACCATACGGTGGCTGAGCGCCCATCGCCGGAGACCAGGCTAGCCGGCATCGAGAGTTGAACAATGGCAATTGTTCAGATTCCAGAGGTTTCGTCCCCCTCACTACCAACAATCAGGTGAGGCCGACCTCATCCCCCTGACCCCCTTCTCCTGCGAGGAGAAGGGGGAACTCCACTCGTGGGGGACACCCCATAGGGGTGGGCAGGAATGTTTGTTCGAATGTTGTGCGGTGAGAACAGCACGCGACAGACCGCCGGACTCAAGTCCGGGCGCTTAGAACTCGGCCTGAAGGCCGGCCGGGGGAGCGCCGAGGGGCGCAAGCCCCTTGGCCGGGGGTCTGGGGGTGTCCCCCAGCCGAAATTCCCCTTCTCCCGCGCACGGGAGAAGGGGATCAAGGGGATGAGGGCCGTAGCCGGCTCACGTGTATGGCTTTCCACACACTTTCTTGGATTGATGCGCGTGCGCCTGCAAAACTGGTCCCCCTAAATCTGAACACTTACCATCGCGCCCAAACGTTGATGGCGATACTTCTTTGTGAGGTATAATACCGTTGGCTGTGACTTATTTTTGAGGGGGAGACCACTGTGCAATACGGTTTTTTTACGATGCCGCTTCATCCGGTAGGCAGCGATCCGGCCAAGACGCTAGCGGACGACCTGGAGCAGATAGTTGCGCTTGACAAACTAGGCTACAGCGAGGCCTGGATCGGCGAGCACTTTACCTCGATCTGGGAAAATATCCCAGCGCCGGACCTCCTAATCGCCCAAGCCTTAGTACTGACTAAGAACATCAAGCTAGGCACCGGCGTAAACTGCATGCCTAACCACAACCCGGCGGTGCTGGCTCACCGCATCGCCCAATTGGATAATATGGCGCGGGGGCGCTTCCTGTGGGGCGTTGGCTCCGGCGGATTTCCCGGCGATTTTGAGCTTTTTGACGTGGACCCCAAGTCTGGGTTGCAGCGGATCATCACTCGCGATGCGATTGACGAAATTTTGGCGATTTGGACCGATCCTAAGCCAGGACTGTACGAACATAAGACCTGGCGCTACCGGTTGCCGGAGCCTCAACTCGACATTGGGCTGGCTGTGCACCTGAAGCCCTATCAGAAGCCCCATCCGCCAATCGCAGTGGCCGGCGTATCGGATAAATCGGAAACGTTGGTGCTGGCCGGCGAGCGTGGTTGGATACCGATGAGCATCAATATCATCCCCTCCCGCATTTTGAAAAGTCACTGGCAGTCGGTCGAGGAGGGGGCCAAGCGGACTGGTAAGAAGCCGGACCGGTCCACCTGGCGGATAGCCCGCGACATTTACATAGCTGATACCACCGAACAAGCCCGCAAAGATGTGCTGGATGGAGTGATAGCCCGCGACTGGCGCGACTATTTCCTACCGCTTATGCGCAAAGTCCGCCTGCTGCCACTCTGTAAGGTTGATCCGAACACGCCGGATGATGAGATTACTATCGAGTATCTGCTAGACAATATCTGGATTGTCGGCAGCGTCGAAGATGTCACCAACAAGATACGCAAGCTGTATGACGATGTTGGCGGCTTCGGCTACCTGTTGGCGATTGGCCACGAGTGGGAGCCCCGTGACAAGTGGATGCATTCGATGGAGTTGCTGGCAAACAAGGTAATGCCGGCGCTGAGTAATATGTAACTCTGAACTGGAATTGCAGGTTGTTGACGAGGAGGCCCTGATCTCTCAGGGTCTCTTTCTATTTGCCAAGGCGATCAGGAGCCCACGCCCGGAATCGAACCGGGGACCTCATTCTTACCAAGAATGTGCTCTACCTGCTGAGCTACGTGGGCAGAAACTTAAGATGCCCCGCTGCAAGCATTTTACCGCACTGATAGCCTTCACGGCAATCACTTGTATTCGTTGTAAGTGTTCAGATTTAAGGGGATCAGTTTTGCAAGCGCGTGCGCATCAATCTAAACTCGTATCCTGTCCGGCGACATCCGATTGGTGAAAACTGCAACGGGTTGCACGGGCGAAGCCCTGGCCGGGGGATGTGGGGGTGTCCCCCAGGCCCCTTCTCCTGCGAGGAGAAGGGGCCTGGGGGATGAGGTCGGCCTCACCCAATGCTGGCAGTGAGGGGGACGAAACCTCTCGGATCTGAACAATTACCGGGCAAGGTGGCGGGGCACGAGGCCCCGCGCTTCGATAACTGGGTTGCCAGGGGACGACTACTACCAGATCAAGTTTTTAACTTTCATAAGGTCAGGTTTCTCGTCAACGTGTAACCTGGTACATTACAGCATTGAGCATAATAATTGAGCCGCATTGTTCAACTTTACTGCTGGTTGCGATAGTAACAGTAGCGCGGGGCCTTGTGCCCCGCCCGTCCTCCCGCAGGGGACAAGCCCCTGCGCTACAAAGCTCAATGTTTCTGCCCTGCGCTGTAGGATCGAAAATTGCAGCGGCCAGTCCCATCTGGTGGAAGTCCTGAGAACAGCCTCCGGCTACAGGTGACAGGTCGGAGAGACAAACCTAAAACAACCAGACCTGAGTTCAATAGTTAGAGACGTTGAACTCTTCCATCCGGCCGGTGACCATGAAGGCCACTCGCTCGCAGATGTTGGTGGCCCGGTCGGCGATGCGTTCAAGGTTATGGGCGACCCACATCAGGTAAGTGGCGCGGGTGATTGTACGCGGATCCTCGATCATATAAGAGATCAGCTCGCGATACACCTGATCGTGCAAAGCGTCAACCTCGTCATCTTCGGCTGAAATCGCCCGCGTCGCCTCAACGTTAAGGGACAAGAATGCGTCCAGAGAACGTCTTACCATGCTCCGCGCCTTATCAGCCATGCGCGGAACATCAATAAGCGGCTTGAGCAGACCTTCGCTGCCGTGTAAGAGGACGATTTTGGCTATTCCTTCAGCGTGGTCCCCCATCCGCTCCAGATCTATGATTATGTTTAGCACGGCGGCGATTACCCGCAGGTCACGCGCCAACGGTTGCTGCGTCGCAATTAAGTTTAAAGCCTGTTCTTCGATCTCAAAGCGTTTCTTGTTTATCAGAAGATCGTCGTGAATGATCTTTCTGGCTTCCTCGGCGTCAAGCGCGCTCAGCGCCTCCACCGAACTGGCTATCGCCTTGTCCACCATGCTGCCTAGCTCGATAACCTGTTGCTGGAGGTCGTGCAGTTCATGCGCAAATACCTCACGTGGCACGGCTAAACCCCCTATCACCTGATGAATCTAATCACTGCAAATCAACCAAACCGGCCGGTGATGTAGTCCTCAGTTCGCCGGTCTTGCGGGTTTGTGAAAAGCTGGGCGGTAGGCGAAAACTCTATCAGGCGCCCGGTCCGACTTTCATCGGCCAGAAGGAAACCAGTATAGTCGGAAACACGGGAAGCCTGCTGCATATTATGTGTAACAATTACAATAGTATAACGCTGTTTCAACTCGGCGAGCAGCTCTTCGATCTTATAGGTGGCTATTGGGTCCAGCGCTGAGCAAGGCTCGTCCATCAGCAGCGCCTCCGGGTTCACCGCCAGCGCCCGTGCGATGCACAAACGCTGCTGCTGACCGCCGGAGAGGGCCAGACCGCTTTGCTTCAGCTTATCCTTAACTTCATCCCAGAGCGCAGCCTGGCGGAGCGACTTTTCTACCAGCTCGTCCATTTCGCCCCGGTAGCCATTAACCCTGGCGCCAAAAGCCACATTCTCGTGGATCGACTTGGGGAACGGATTCGGCTTTTGGAAAACCATACCGATCCGGCGGCGGACCAGCGCCGCGTCCACCTCCGGCGATAGGATGTTTTCTCCGTGAAATAGGACTTCACCTGTCACACGGGCGTTCAATACCAGATCGTTCATCCGATTCAAACAACGGATTAAGGAGGTCTTACCGCAACCGGAAGGGCCAATCAGCGCGGTGACCTGGTGAGCCGGTAGTTGGACGGTGACATCGCCCAGCGCGTGGAGTGAACCGTACCACATATTCAGTCCCGTGATGTCAAAAGCCACATCAACCTTGCCGGCTAATGATTCGATAAATGGCGAGCCAACATTACCGGCTTGCGCTTGGGTGACTACCATTTGACTTTCCCTCGATAGTAAGCGCGCAGCAGGATCGCCGCCGTGTTCATCGCCAGCAAAACAACCAGCAGCACAATTATCCCCGCCGCCGCCAGGTTTTGGAACGCCGGTTGGGGACGCGACGCCCAGTTAAATATCTGGATCGGCAAGACGGTGAACCCATCCAGCGGTCCTTGTGGCGTGTACGCGATGAAGGTCAGTGCGCCAATGGTGATCATCGGCGACGCTTCACCCATCGCTCGGGACACCGCCAGGATTGCGCCAGTCAGAATTCCAGGCATCGCGTAGGGCAAGACATGTTCCCCGATGACCTGCCAACGACTGGCGCCAACGGCGTAAGCAGCCTCTCGGATTGAGGTCGGCACCGCCCGCAACGCCTCCTGCGACGCGATGATGATGATTGGCAGGATCAATAACGCCATCGTGAGCGCGCCGGCGATCACGCTGCGACCTAAACCAAAGGTGCGGACGAAAAGCGCCAGGCCGAGCAAACCATAGACGATGGATGGCACGCCGGCCAGATTAGATATATTCGCCTGGATCAGATCGGTAATCCAATGACGAGGCGCATATTCTTCGAGGAAGATCGCTGCCCCTACTCCGACCGGAAAAGCCATTAGCGCGGTAAGTCCGATCACCCAAAGAGTGCCAAAGAGGGCCGACTTGATGCCGGCTTGGGCCGGAAAGCGGGACGGAAACCGGGTCAAGAAGTCGAGGCTTAGCCAGCCAGCCCCTTCCGCCAGGACCTCTCGCAAAAGCACAAGCAGAAAGAGAATCCCAAATACGGTGGCTAAGAGGCATACTCCCGCAAATATGACGTTGAACCGGCGACGGGCTTGGACCTGGCCCGCCCCGCCAAAAAGTTGACCCTCCATTATTGGTATACCTCGCGGAAGCGTCTCATAACGTATTGGCTGAGAATGTTTAGAGCAAAAGTGATGACGAAAAGCGTCATCCCAACTGCGAATATCGTCTGAAACTCGATTGTGCCGTGCGGGGCGTCGCCTAAACTGACCTGGACTATGTAGGCGGTCATTGTCTGGATGCTTTCAAAGATATTGAGAGTCAACTTTGGCGTGCCGCCGGCCGCCATGCTGACCGCCATCGTCTCACCAATCGCCCGCGAGATCGCCAGTACGAACGAAGCTAGTATCCCCGACAGCGCCGCCGGAACGACCACCCTGGTTGATACCTCGAACTTGGTCGCGCCCAGGGCATAGGCCCCCTCGCGCAACGAGGTCGGCACCGCTGCCATCGCATCTTCGCTTAATGAGGACACCATCGGGATAATCATCACGCCGACGACGATTGCGGCGCTGGCGGCGTTGAAAACCTCCGTTGACGGTATGATTTTCTGTAGCGTGGGGGTGACAAATGAGATCGCAAAATACCCGTAGACGACAGTTGGGATACCAGCCAACACCTCTAGCGCCGGCTTCGCCACCTCACGCACCCTGACCGGCGCGTACTCCGAAAGGTAGATGGCGCTACCCAGCCCCAGCGGCAGTGCGACAAGCATCGCACAGACGGCGACCAATAGCGTGCCAACTACCAGCGGCAGGATGCCGAAGTTCTTAGGTTCAAATAGCGGAGTCCATTTATCGCTGGTGAAAAACTCAACTATCGAGACATGCTCGAAGAAGGTGAAGGTTTCAAACAGTAAAACTGAAACGATGCCAGCAGTAGTCAGAACGGAAACCAATGCGCAGGCGAAAAGTAACGCGCGAATCCCAATTTCGGCATCAAAAAGACCACGCTGGCGAATCAGCGACTCGCGTTGAGGCCATAGGTCCGATCTGACCGCTGACCTATCCAGCAGCTCCGGCCTTTGCAAGAACTTCTACTCCCGAAAGCAAGTCGAAAAGCGCCCGCCTTTCAGGGTGTTATTCTACCCTGGAAGGCTGACAGCGCTTTTCAACCGTATGTAAAAGGACTATTTGAGCGCGGCCTCTACTTTTGCTAGACCTTCTTGGTACCGGGTAGCCGGTAATGGGATGTAGCCGACCTGCTTTACCAGCTTCGGCCCTTCCGTCAGGTAAAACTTGACGAACTCCGCCACCTGCGGCTTGGCGCGCAGGGCTTTGAACGCCGTGTAGATGAAGATCGGGCGCGAGAGAGGCTTATAAGTGCCATTATTTACCGTCTCTTCCGACGGCAGGAGTGGGCCATTGCCGGCGTCGATTGCGACCGGCTTCAGCTTGTCCTTGTTCTCGACGTAGTAAGCGTAGCCGAAGTAACCTAGTGCGCCTTTGTCGCCGGCGATGCCTTTAACCAGCACGTTGTCATCTTCGCTGGCAGTGTAATCGGGCCGGCTAGCTTTTTCCTTGCCGTTGATCGCTTCGGTGAAGTAGTCGAAGGTGCCGGAGTCGGTGCCGGCGCCGTAGAGCTTTAGCTTAAGATCAGGAAATCCAGGTCGCACATCCTTCCAGTTGTTGATCTTGCTACCCGGCTCCCAGATCTTCTTCAGCTCGGCCGTCGTGAGATAAGTGACAAAGGCATTCGATGTATGCACCATCACTGACAGACCGTCGAAGGCGACCGCCAGTTCCACGTACTGGACGTCCTTCCCCGCGCAAGCTTTCTGCTCGGGTTCTTTGATCAGACGTGAGGCGTCGGAGATGTCCGTTTCGCCATTGCAGAACTTCTTGAATCCGCCGCCGGTCCCCGATATGCCAACGGTGACGCGCACTTGCGGGTGCTTCTTCATAAATTCCTCGGCGACCGCCTCGGAGATCGGGAATACGGTGCTCGAGCCGTCTATTGCGATGTCGCCTTGTAGCGCCATTGGCTTTGGTGTAGCGACGACAACCTTCTCGACCACGCGGGTCACCTCTTTCGGCACTTCCTTTACGACTTCCTTGATTATGACTTGCGGTGTCGGGGTCGGCGCGGCCGGCGCGCAAGCCGCCAGGACGCTGGCCCCGACCAACGCGAACGTTCCGACGACAAACCTACGCCGGCTGACCTTGGAACGATTCAATTTATCCTCCATTGTTAGATCCTTCTTTACTCTTTTCATTTCGACTAAGAGACTAGAGCTGGCATGTAAACATCAGTGGGAACTTCGGTAAACGGCTTGTTAACGTTGGGTAAACAGAATTCGACAGCATTCCGCTGCGAGAGTTCGGCGGCAGAAAAAAGGTAGTAACTTGGGGTGGAGATTTATCCGGCGTTTTAGGGATTGGCGGTAGAGTGGCCGGCGGCCGGCGCCGTGAAGTAGAAAGTTGAGCCTCGGCCAACCTGGCTCTCGACCCAGATGCGTCCACCGTGGGCCTGGACGATGTGTTTGGCGATTGCCAGGCCAAGACCGGTGCCCCCAGATGAACGTGACTTATCAGCCTTATAGAACCGCTCGAAGATGCGATTGACATCCTCGACAGGAATGCCGACGCCGGTGTCCGTGACACTGAAGGTGATAGTCGAGTTTGCGAGTGAGGCGTTCAGAATGATCCGGCCGTTGGGGTTAGTAAACTTGATTGCATTATGGATCAGGTTGATTAGCGCCTGCTGAATCTTCTCCGCTGCTACTAGGGCCGGCGGGAGGTCGGCCGGGGCTAATACCTCAATTGTCAGGCCGGCCCGCTCAGCCTGGGCTTGCAGCCGGCCGGCCGCCTCGACCAGCAGTTGACGCGGGTCATGCGGCTCAAATCGCATGATCTCTTGCCCTGATTCGATTCGCGATAGCTCCAGCAGCTCGCGCACCAGTTGAGTCAGATCATCAACCTCGACGTGCATTTTATTCAGGAAATCACGAGCGGTCTCATGGTCATCTAAAGCGCCTTCTTCTAGGGTCTCGACCAACGCTTTGAGGGTTGCCAGCGGCGTGCGTAGCTCATGGGAGACGTTTGCCACGAACTCTTGCCGGATCGTCTCGGCCTGCCGCAGCTCGGTTATGTCGTGCAAGATGAGCAATCCGCCGGTCCTTAGCGTCTCTCCGCTCAGAGGAACGGCAACCGCCTGAATCTGGCGGCGTCGTAGCCCAAACCTGACCAGGGCGGTCTTTGGTCTGTCCTCCTGAAGGGCCTCCTCATAGAGGTTGACCAACTCGTGGTCGCGCAGCGCCTCGATCAATGCGCGGCCCGCGAGCCTTTCAGGGTCTGCGGAGATCAAGCGACCGCCGGCTTGATTCACCAACCGCACTATCCCATGCTCATCCGCCACCACCACGCCATCAGTCATGCTGGAAAGCACCGCCGCCATAAGGTTGCGGTCATCCGATAGAGTGGCGATCTGCGTCCTGACTCTTGCGGCCATTTCGTTGAAAGCTGACGTTAGCTCAGTGATCTCGTCTCTCTTTGTCTTGGTTGACGGTCTATCCGCCGGTGCTGTTGAAAGCCGCCTGACCATAGCCGTCAACTCGGTGACCGGCCTGGTGACTAACCTGGAAATGACTATGGTGGTTGCAAGTGTGACTAAGGCGGTGACGGCTATGGCAACTACTCCGATTAACGCCATGCGAGCTACCGATTGATCATACTGTTGGTCTGGTACTTGGCTAACGAGATAGCCACCGGCTACAAATAGAGCCGTCAGGAACAGGAGACCTAAGTAGAGTGCGATCCGCCACTGCAACCGATGGAACATTCTGATTATCCAGCCAGTCGGTAGCCGACGCCGCGAACAGTCTCCAGGTATGATGGCTTAGATGGATCGTCCTCGATTTTCTCACGCAGCCACCGGATGTGGACATCTACCGTTCGCGTATCGCCGGCGAACTCGTAACCCCACACCCTCTCAAGTAGCTGGTCACGGGAGAATACTTGCCCTGGCGACTGCATGAGGAACGCCAGCAGGTCAAACCCTTTGGGCTTCATGTTGATCGGCTGGCCGCGCAGGGTGACTCTGCGCTGGCCCATGTCTAGTTCCAGATCGCGCACCATCAGCCTGGCGCTAGCGGCACGGCCGGCTTCTAACTCCCCTTTCAACAGCTGCGAGCGGCGTATCATCGCCTTCACCCTGGCGAGCAGCTCGCGCACGCTGAAAGGCTTGGTCATGTAGTCGTCGGCGCCGATCTCCAGGCCAACCACCTTGTCAATCTCGCTGTCTTTAGCCGTCAGCATCAGGATTGGCACACTGCTGTCGCGTCGGATGAGCCGGCATACCTCGAATCCGTCCAACTTTGGCAGCATCACGTCGAGCACGACCAAGTCAGGCCGGTACTCGCGGGCTTTGTCCACGGCTTCTTCGCCATCGGGAGCAGTCGCTACATCGTAGCCTTCTTTGGTCAGGTTATAGCGCAGGACGTCGCGCAAGGTAGGCTCGTCGTCCACCACCAATATCTTCGCCATCAAAGCCTCACTTTCAATCCGGCTAGGAGACTGTTGCATAATTCAGCAAACGCGGCATAGCTTCCTGTTAGCTGCGGCGCAGCTACAAGGTTTGGCTACAAACTTATCCCGCCCGCCGGCAACCTCATCCCCCTGGCCCCCTTCTCCTGCCAGGAGAAGGGGGAATAATTAGTGGGGGACACCCCCAGACCCCCGTCAGAGGTCGCTTGTGGCGACCTCTGCACACGTCTAGTCGGGCTTCAGCCCGCTCAACAAGCGCCCGGACTTCAGTCCGGCGACTGTTAGCGCTATTTCAACAGCAGCTTCATTTATGCAGCAGTTTTCCATCGCCCTCCTGGGCGGCCACCGATGAATGAAAATCTATTTTCAGAGCAGTCTCCGGCTAGATTATATGCGTAGCGAGAAACTAGCCGGCCATCGCTGACGCCGCCGGCTCCCATCGGCCTCTAGCGCAGCAGAGACGTGACAATCGGCAAATCTATGGCTAAAATACGTTCGGTTCGGCCTAGGTTGCAATTATTCAACGATCATCGAATCTGGCTGAACGGCAATGTCCTCAAGCATCGTTTCATCAGGAGGAAACAATGGCGATCCAGGTTGCAACGGCGCCGGTGAGCTGGGGCGCAATTGGCATCGAAGGCGAAGTCTATGTCTACACCGCCGCTCAAGTGATGGACGGTATTAAGCAGGCCGGCTACGCCGGAACCGAGCTTGGCCCATACGGCTTCTATCCGCCCGATCCGGCGAAGTTGCGGCAGGAGCTAGCCAAACGCGGTTTGAGCCTAACCGGCGCGTTCTTCTGGGACAGATTGGCTGATCCAAGCCGGCTGCCGGAGATGTTGACGGCAGTCCGCAAAACAGCAAGCCACATCAGCCAGGCTGGGGCCGGCATCCTGGTTCTATGCGACCATATTTCGCCTGAACGTTGCGCGATAGGGGGCCGGGTGCCGGCTGACGGCAGCAAATCGTGGACGCGGGAACAGTGGCAGGCAGTTGGTGACGCGGTTCGGGCAATAGTGGAAGAATGTAGAAAACATAAACTTCGTGTTGCCGTTCATAACCACGTCGGGACTTACTTGGAGCGACCGGAGGAACTCGACCGGATGCTGGAGCTTGGCGGTCCGGATGATCTTGGCGTGTGTCTCGACACCGGCCATTACGCTTACGTCGGAGGAGACTCGGCTGAGGCGGTGCGACGCTATGGCCGGCGCATCTGGTATATTCACCTGAAAGACGTCAATCCTACACTACTCAAGCGGGTAGTGTCCGAGGGCTTGGACTTCAACGACGCGGTGGCGCAAGGCATATTCGTGCCCATCGGTCAGGGAATAGTGCGATTCGATCGTTTCTTCGCCGAACTGAAGGCCATCGGTTACGACGGCTGGGTGAACGTCGAGCAAGATGCGGTTGCCGGACCGGATGGAAAGATGCTGACGGACCCCGTTGTAAGCGCGACTGCAAGCCGAAAATACCTGCGTGAAAAGTTTGCGATCTGAGCTAG
>JBCLEL010000031.1:0-13707 GCA_038913435.1 Chloroflexota bacterium | reverse complement strand
ATAGGACAAGCCCCTGCGCTACAAGCCTCCAGGCCATTACCAGACCTATTAAAGTTCATAATCGGGCCGTTGTCGCGACCGACGGCAAGGGGACAAGCTGACTGATCTATCGGTGAAATGCATTGTCGCTAAACAGAGGAATGGTCGGGGAGAGAGGATTTGAACCTCCGACCACCTGCACCCCATACAGGTGCGCTACCAGGCTGCGCCACTCCCCGATTGTTGACGACCGCCGATGCCCTGATTATAGGGTTGGCTGTAAAGGTGGTCAAGGAAGCAAGCCTGATGCTACCTGCGCCTGACGGCCGCGGAATGAGAACAAGCTTTCCCAGACGGCCAATTTCCAGCGGCGTAATCCCTCAATATGAACCGCTGTTAGGGATAATTAGGAGAAGCGTTGCATTAGGGTACTGTAGAGTCTGTTCGATCCTACCAATGCGTGCAAAGCCATCAGACAAATAAGATGCCTCATCACCGAAAATATGGGACATCAAGAACCAGATACGTCGGGGACCCGCCTGCGCTGCAATATGTAGGATTTCATCATCGTACTTTGTATTATCCCCACGGTGCGCAGGTAGGACGATGACCTGTGGATTGTCAAAATGCACCTGAAAACCTATGGTGATGTTCGCGGGCCCAAGACTCCAAGACTCCGAACTATAATAAGCGAATACATAAATGCTGGAGTAATAGACAACCACAAAGTCACTTGGCTCTCGATTCACCTCGATATGCCGGATAAGAGGCGCTGCCTGTTCGATGGGCTTGAATTGCCCTAGCGTATCCCACGGAATCTTAGAACCCCACCAGATTGTAAGAGCGATCAGGCCGGCCATGGCGAATGGGCGCATACAGCCTTTTAGTGAGGAAAAGAGGGAACCAAGTCCTGCACCGGCAAATGTGAGGAGCAGCGCTGTTAAGTAGTGGCCGGTTCGTGGATCGCCAAATGGGTATCGTTGCACCACGGCAGCCCCTACGCTCTCCAGAAACACCAAGGTTACAAGCGCCACAGCCGCAAAACGCTTCTGGCGCAGTAGCAAAAGAAGTGCCCATAAGATCGCTAGCAACAACAGCCTTCCGAAACCCGGCCCTGGGGAAAGTAGATGTAGCGTGCGGTCGAGCGTGGCTGTGAACAGTTCAACCAGGTGACCAGGTAGATAGTGCCCCTGCCAGTATAACCTCAGAGGTTCGTTAGCATAGCGTTGGGCGAATAGGAAGAACCCGATAGAGGACACCACGATAGGGGCGCAGATACTAACAACTGACACAGTGACGCGCCTATGACGCAATAACCATGCATCTAATGCCAAAGCCGCCACCAATGCCAAGTTGATGAACATAGCAGTGTGGGAATATCCGGGAGCCAACGTAGCGACAACGGCAAGCGCCCAGGCATTACGCTTGCTTCGGTCTGCCAAAAACCGGAGACCTAGCCAGACGATGGCTAGCGCCAGCGCCATGTCTGCCGAATAGTGCTTGAGCTGTTTGGCGTAATCGATGAAGGCGGGCTGGAGCGCAACCAGAGACAGTGCCAACAGGCCACCCAGCGTTCCTTGCACTTCTTTCCCAAGGCGAAAAGCTAGTACGAGGGCCATGATGGAAAACGCTAATGGCAGAAAACGGGCTCCCAGTTCTGGATGCTGGAAGAACGCGAGGGACAAGCGGATAGATACGGAAAATAGAATAGGCGTGGAGCCCAAGCCGAGTAAGAAATCCTCAAATGTCTTGGTTTGGGCGCCCACTCCCACCCATGCTTCGTCAAGCCACAGTGAATAGCTCAAGAACTCGCTCGCGCGGTACCCAATACCGACAACTAACAAAGCTAAGATGAGAGCTATCTCTCCGGGCTTCGCCTCGCGGTCAAAAGCCGGCTTGCCGACCCACAGAGCCTTGAATGGCGAGGGCTTCATTCAATGTATCTCTTGATGCTTCTTAAGTTGGGCCGTCTTGCGCGGAAACTTGGCCGGCGTCGGCTGGCGCTTCTCGACGATGAGGTAGCGCCGGCGTCCCTCGAAGCCGGGCAGGTCGAACTCGACCGGCTCCGGCAACTCGCCGCCGAGCAGCCGGACGGCTGGCGCCGCTTCCTCGACCTCGACCTGTTCATCGGCCCGCTTAGTAGTGGCCATTAGCCCGCCAACCTTGACCAGCGGCAGGCAAAGCTCGGCAGTAAGCGCCAGGTCACCGACGGCCCGCACCAAAACAACGTCGTATTGCTCGCGATGCTGCTCTGTCCGGCCCAAGACCTCGGCCCGTTCGCAGATGACAGTGACATTCGCCAGGCCAAGCTCGGTTGCTAGCATTTGGAGAAAAGCCGCTTTCTTGCTGACGCTCTCGATCAATGTCACCGAAACGTCCGGCCAGGCGATGGCTATGGGAACACCCGGAAAGCCAGCCCCTGAGCCGACATCGGCCAGCCGACGACCAGCGCCGGCCTCGTTCAGCCGGACCGCCCGACCGAGTACCAGCGAGTCGAGAAAGAACTTGTACAGGATTTCGTCGGCGTCGGTGTTGCCAACCAGCCGGACTCGCTGATTCCAGTCGCAGAGCAGATCGTAATAGTGGCAGAACGTCTCGCTTTGCCGCTGGTCTAGGTTGACCCTATAGCCGGTGGCGAGGCTTGCGAGGCCGGCCATTGGATGTTGTAGGTTCGTAGTCACAGCTTCTTGGCGAGTAGAGTAGCGCCAGCGAAAAGGCGTTGCGGGTCAGGCCGGCCGCTTGCGCCAATCGTACCATCCGGCCGGAGATATTGATGAGCCAGCGCAACAGGAGTACCATCTTGTTGATGGTAGGAGATGATCTGGCTGCGAGTGCAGAAAGGCTCATTGGCTTTGGGCTTGGATGGATGACCATCACGGATTATTTCCGTTCGCAATTCACCACGCTGCGCTCGCTCCCAGACACGCGCTTCATTGAATATTGAGCGTATGACGGAAGCGTCAACCCACTGAGGCTCGTCCTTCCAGACGCTTGGAGGTCTAGACATGGCTACGATACAAATGATGGCCTCTACACCAGGCTTTGCAATCTTCGGGGTTGCTACAAGCTATCTGCATAACGAGATAAGCCTCCACGAACTGCACGAATGGATGGCCCGGCACACTACATGGCTGATGACTGCCCCAAAGGACGACGCCACCGAGCTTGCCGGACTGGTAGAACTGAACTTGGCCGAGATTGGACTTAGCCATGCTACGGAAGACGACCTGCGTCGGGAGTTGACCAAGTTCTTCGCCTCTCACCCAAAGGTAACCGTACATCTGGACGCGGGAAAGCTTTAATACCAACTGCGTTAATATAGGCCCCATTGTGAATTATCCCCGCCGGACTAAAGTCCGGGCATTTGCTGACGGCCTGAAGGCCAGCTTTTAAGCTCACGTTTAGCGCCCGGCTTTTAAGCCGGCGACGACACCGCGCTACAACAAGCCCTTCTGCTCCGGTTTCACCTTGCGCTGGCGGGCCGCTCGCTTGAAGGTCGCCGGCGCTGCCGGCCCAATCTCCCACAGTTTGGTGGCGGCCGCCAAGTTCCACGGCGAGCATAGCCTCGGGGCGGTGGATCGTTCCCCCCTGCCAGCCGGGCCAAAGCTGTCTTCAGTTAGCGCGGTCGAAACCGGGCAAGTACACTACCGCGCGGCCATCGGACTCCACTTCAAGACGCAACAACGCCAGCTTCAAGTGAAGTTAGCCGGCCCTCTCCGCTGCCTCACAACGAAGGAACTGCGCGTCCCGGTTCAGCAGTACCGACTCTAGGTGTGCCGCCAACCGCTTGAACTGCGACTCAGGGTCAAGCCACAGCAGCACGCGCCGGGACACGCCATCCGAGGCGGCTTCCATCCAACGGAGCAGGTCCTGCGCTAGAAGTTCGATCAGCGTCACGGACGCGCCTCCGCCGGCAAGCGGGCCAGGACGGCCTGGTAAACCTCGCCGGCGACCGCTCGCTGGAGCCACTCGCGCGCCTCTGCGACTTTCTGCGGATCAGGCGGCATAAAGCAATTTCCCCTCCCGCAAGACGGTCGCCGGGAGCGACGCCCGCAAGTGAGCGCGCCGATCGAAGCGATCCGTCGTCCAGACTACAATGTCAGCGGCGACACCCAGGCCCCAGAGCAGAGAGTGGGCCCGCTGGCTCAGCCGATACAACGGCTCCTGCGCCTCGCGAACCAACACTATGAGGTCGTAGTCGCTGTCGGGGCCGGCGTCGCCCCGGGCCTTGGAGCCGAAGAGGTAGATGCGCTCCGGCTGGTAGGCTTCGACCAGCCGGCGGACGATCTCGGCCAGCGCCGGATCCTGCTCAGTCGGCGGCTGCGCCGGCCGGCCTTCGGGATCTGTTCGTGCTGCTTTCATCGTTCATCCTGTCCTATTGATCTGATGATAACGCATCGAGACCCCTTCGGATCGCCGGAATTGGGCGGACACGTACCATCACCCTGACCCTCTCCCAGAGGGAGAGGGAACTTACCACTTCAGCAAGATCATCGCCTCTCCCCTTGGGAGAGGCCGGTCGAGGTCGCCTGAGGCGACCGAGGACGGGTGAGGGCAACCCCCACTGCCTTGTTCAGGTCGCCGGCCTGTGGGAGACCTGGAAGCCTGCAACCGGCGATGACCTTATCCGATCCTGCACAATCATCACAACCGAGCCGAACGATCTGATGAAGCCGATCCATGATCGTATGCCGGTGATCTTGCCGTGGAACGCCGAGTCTATCTGGTTGGACCAAGGTGTTGACAATGCCGGCTTGCTGACCAGTCTGCTTGTACCGTTTGACGCCGAGGAAATGGAGGCATACGAGGTGCCGGCGGTGGTGAACTCGCCGAAATGTGTCGCGCCGGCGAGATAGCATGTTACAAGCATCAATGGTTAGGCGAATATCGTGTTGACACACCGACAACAGTCCTAAAGCCTGAGCCATTGATTTTGGTCGTTGCGATTGCTAATATGCAGGTCACTCGCTGGATAACTTACCTGACGGTTCCAATCCAGATAGGCGTCGAGGTATCGTGCGTTGCCCCGAATCTTTGACAACATTGAAAATCGACTCCTGCCGGCCCTTTGTGACACGTTGCGGCTTTCGTACCGGGCCGACTTTTGCGTTGGCTATTTCAATCTTCGTGGCTGGAAGCAGATAGACAGCCACATCGAACGCTGGCCAGGCGGCGACGATAACTGCTGCCGGCTCTTGGTCGGTATGCAGCAGCTACCGGGTGACGAGTTACGACAAGCGTTCAGCCTCCTTCCCGGCTCCGATGGAATAGACCAGCAGGCTGCGATTCGACTCAAAATGCAGATGGCTGAGGAGTTCCGAAGGCAACTTACTTACGGCGCTCCAACGAATGAGGATGAGGAAGGTCTGCGCAGGCTAAGCGACCAGATTAGAAACCACAAAATAGTTATCAAGCTGTTCCTGCGACATCACTTGCATGCCAAGCTATATTTGCTTCACCGTGACGATCCGATCAATCCCACGATAGCGTTTTTGGGCAGTAGCAACTTAACTCTTCCCGGCCTGTCGAAGCAAGGTGAACTTAATGTTGATGTGCTCGAACACGATGCTTGCAACAAGCTCCAGATGTGGTTCGATGATCGTTGGAACGACAAATTCTGTCTCGACATCTCAGAAGAATTAGTAAAGCTGATTGATGAAAGCTGGGCCAGAGAAGAGGTTCTCCTTCCATATCACGTTTATCTTAAGATGGCCTACCACCTTTCCGGGGAAGCCAGAGCCGGCCTATCTGATTTCCGTATTCCCAAAGACTTTGGGAATCGTCTATTTGAATTCCAAACGGCGGCAGTCAAGATCGCCGCTCATCACCTGAACAAACGGGGCGGCGTGCTCATAGGTGACGTTGTGGGGCTGGGCAAGACCCTCATGGCCACGGCGGTAGCGCGCATTTTCCAAGATGATCGCGGCTTTGAGACGCTAATTATTTGCCCGAAGAACTTGGTGAAGATGTGGGAGGACTACAAGTATCAGTACCGGCTTCTAGCGGATGTCGTGCCGATCAGCCAGGTCATCGAGCAGCTTCCAAACCTGCGACGTTATCGAATGGTCCTAATTGATGAGAGCCACAACTTGCGAAATCGGGAAGGCAGACGATACAGGGCTATCCAGGAATACATCGCCAAAAACGAAAGTGACTGCATTCTTCTTTCGGCAACGCCGTACAACAAGAAGTATGTTGATTTGTCCGCTCAACTGCGCTTGTTCGTCCGAGAAGACCACAACGTCGGCCTCAGGCCCGAAAAGTTACTCAGGGAGCTGGGCGAGACTGAGTTCATCCGACAACATCAGTGCTCAGTTCGGTCACTGGCGGCATTTGAGAAGAGCGAGTATCCAGACGACTGGCGCGACCTTATGCGGCTATATATGATCCGCCGAACGCGCAGCTTTATCGAGGATAACTACGCTCAGACCGATCCCGAATCCGGACGGAAATTCCTTACATTCGAAGACGGTAAACGGTCTTGGTTCCCAAAAAGGATTCCCAAAACTGTCAAGTTTGCCATCAGCGAGAGTGACATCGCCGATCCTTACGCTCGGCTGTATTCGGACGACGTGTTGGATATTGTTGAACGTCTGAACCTACCAAGGTATGGCCTGGCAGACTACGTGGCGCCGGCTGTTCGACAACCTCGCACACAAAATGAGGAGCAACAAATTAAGAGGTTATCGCGCGGCGGCAAGCGGCTGAAGGGCTTCTGTCGAACCAACCTGTTCAAACGCCTGGAAAGCGGCGGGCCGGCCTTTATTCAGTCTATCGAGCGCCACATTCTACGCAACTTTGTTTTTCTTCACGCCATCGAAAACGGATTACTACTACCAATCGGCACACAAAACGCTGAACTCCTCGACACTCGCAGCCGTGACGAGGACGCTGACGCCACTCTACCCGGACTATCCGAGGAAGACTATGAAGATACCGAAGACACGGATGTGGAGACTGAATCTCTCGATTTGAGAAGCGAGGATAGTTTCCGTCGGCGCGCTGCAACGGTATATCAAGAGTACCAACAGCGGTTCAAATCTAGGTTCACTTGGCTACGCCCCTCACTATTCACCGACGATCTGCGAAGTCACCTACTTGAAGATGCTCAAGGGCTGCTAGAGGTCGTCAGGAAATGCGGCAGGTGGAACCCGACGAAGGATGCGAAATTGGCTGCCTTAATTCAGCTTTTAGCTGAGGACCATCTCCACAATAAGGTTATCGTCTTCAGTCAATTCGCGGACACCGTTCGCTATTTGACCGATCAGCTTAAATCACGGGGGTTGAAGGCATTGGAGGGTGTGACCGGTCAATCAGAAGACCCCACCGGCCTGGCGTGGCGTTTCAGTCCGGTAAGCAACGACAAACGTCCTCTCGTCTCCCCTAACGACGAACTCAGAGTATTGATCTCGACTGACGTTTTAAGTGAAGGTCAGAATCTACAGGATTGCTACGTCGTGGTGAACTACGATCTACCCTGGGCAATCATCCGGCTGGTGCAAAGAGCCGGTCGGGTGGATCGCATAGGGCAGCAAGCCCAAGAGATTCTGTGCTATTCATTCCTGCCGGCTGATGGGGTCGAGAGGATAATCCGACTGCGCGAACGGGTCCGCCAACGGCTACACCAAAATGCTGAGGTTGTGGGCACCGACGAAGCGTTCTTCGAGGACGAGTCGAGCAATCAACCTATACTCGATATTTACAACGAAAAAGCTGGCATTCTGGATGGCGATGCGGATACCGAGGTAGACCTGTCGTCCTACGCCTATCAGATTTGGAAGAACGCGATTGACCGCGATCCGACCTTGAAAAAGATCATTGAAGAGCTACCGCCAGTGGTTTACTCGACACGTTCTCACGCTGGGTCCGCAACGGAGCCGGAGGGTGTCTTAGTGTACCTTCGCACCGGGGAGAGCAACGATGCGCTGGCCTGGATGGATATAAACGGTAGGAGCGTCACCCAATCGCAACTGGCTATCCTGCGCGCCGCCGAATGTTCGCCGGACACGCCGGCGATTCCTCGACATGAGAAACACCACGATCTTGTGCGGAAGGGGGTCGAGCTTATTGTAGAAGAAGAAAAACAAATCGGCGGTCAACTCGGCCGGCCATCAGGCGCGAGGTTCCGCACCTACGAACGCCTCAAAAGCTACCGCAACTTCCTGGCCAGAGAGATGCCAATGTTCCTCACCGATGACCTTGAAAAGGCCATTGATGAAATCTATCGGTATCCATTACAGCAGTCGGCGACTGATACGTTGAACCGCCAGCTCAGAAGCGGAATCACCAATGAGGAACTGGCTAAACGGGTAGTTGAGTTACGCTCAGATAACCGTCTGTGTAACGTTGATGAGGGCGTTCAGCAGCAGGAGCCGCAGATCATCTGCTCGTTAGGATTGTTCGCTTCAACTTGAGGGGGACGATGCGATGCCTTTAAACCGTCAGCGCGTGGGTCAACTACTAAAGCAGTTTGACTTCAAGACACTTTTCGTCGAGGACATGGGTTGGGACCGGTTCAATGCGCGGCCAATCGACCTGCTCATTGAGGACAAACAATATCGCTTGGAGCCTATCGCCGAGAAAGGCGGGATGGCGGTGTTTCTGTGCCGATCTACAGGGTCTGACTCAATTCCTTCTGGTGACATCAGGCGTAAAATCGAAAACAAGATTAAAGGGAGCTACTACGAACACCTGCTGCTTTTCGCTGACCCAGGAAACACGCGATGCGTGTGGCTGTGGGCGAAGCGCGAAGCAGGTCAACCGGTCAGGTATAGGGAACACACTTTTCATCATCAGCAAACCGGCGAGGGTCTAATCCAAAAGCTAGAGGCGATGAACTTTGACTTCGACGACTTGGACAAATTCGGCAACGTCAAGATCACCGAAGTCGTATCTCGTGTGGCCAGGGCGTTTGACGTAGAGCGCGTCACCAAACGCTTCTACGAACACTACCGAACTGAACACGAGACCTTCCGCGACTTCCTAGGTGGCATCGAGTCAACTGACGACCGCGCCTGGTACGCCTCGGTCATGCTCAACCGGCTGATGTTCATCTACTTCATTCAGAAAAAGGCGTTCCTTGATTCCAACGTCAACTATCTGAGCGACCGTCTTGGGGACTCTATTCAAAGGCGCACGGACACTTTCTACCGTGATTTTTTGATACCGCTGTTCTTTCAGGGCTTTGCGTTGGAGGAGAAGGACCGGCCACCTGAAGTTCGCCGATTGCTTGGGCGTATACCTTACTTGAACGGGGGCCTATTTACTAAGCACCAACTGGAAGAACGTTACGGCGAAAAGATTCAGATACCCGATGCAGCGTTTAAGGGCTTGTTCACCTTCTTTGACAGGTACACCTGGCATCTGGATGACCGGCCGCTACGCGCTGACTACGAGATCAATCCCGATGTACTCGGCTATGTATACGAGAAATACGTCAACCAGAAGCAGATGGGCGCCTACTACACCAAAGAGGACATCACTGACTACATTTGCAAGAACACGATAGTTCCATTCCTGTTCGACAAGCTGGCCTCACTCCGGCCCGAGGCGCTCGAACCATTCCCAATGGATAACGTGGAGCCGTACATTTACGACGCGGTGAAGACCGACTCGTACCTTCCGACCGAGACCGAGCGAGAATATAAAGCCCGCCGCAAACGGCACGACGAAATAAAGGCCGACTTTCAGGCCGGCAAGATCAAGAACATCAACGATCTCATCACCTACAACCTGGACATCCGTCGCTTCGCCGAGGAATGGGCGCGCCAGGTTAATGATCCGATGACTCTGCGGCTCTTTTATTTCGACATACTGTCAAAAGTGACGGTGCTCGACCCGACCTGTGGCAGCGGCGCCTTCCTATTCGCCGCCTTGAATATCCTGGAATCGCTGTATGAGATTTGTTTGGACCGAATGGCGGCGCTGCTAAACCTGCCGAATCAGCGCCAGCGACAGGAGATGGCCGGCAAATACCCGGACTTCACCAAAGAGTTGAAGCGTGTCTCGGACCATCCCAGCCGCAAGTATTTCGTCTATAAGAGCATTATTATCAACAACCTCTATGGCGTGGACATCATGGAGGAGGCGACCGAGATATGTAAACTGCGAATGTTTCTAAAGCTGGTAGCCCAGATAGATGATGTAGGCAGAATCGAGCCGCTGCCGGACATAGACTTCAACATCCGGGCCGGCAATACGCTGGTCGGCTATGCGAGCCTGGCCGAAGTAGAACAAGCTGCCAAGCGGTCGCTATTCAACCTGAACCTCCCTCAGAAGATGAGGGAGGCTGATGCCGCCCTACGCGCATTCCGCGAGCTACAGATGCGGGCCGGTATTGGCGCTCACGAACTAGCAAAGGTCAAAACTGATACTCGTGCGAAGTTGACCGAGATCGAGGATGAACTGAACGAGGCGCTCAGGGTGGAATATGGCGCTACCAACCTGAAGAGTTTTGTGAAGAGCCACCAACCATTCCACTGGTACGTGGGGTTTCACGACATTATGCAGGGCGGCGGGTTTGACGTGGTCGTGGGAAACCCACCGTACGTGGACTATAACAAGGTTAAAGATCAGTACCAAGTCCGCGGTTACCGAACCGAGGCATGTGGGAATTTGTACGCGCTTGTCCTAGAACGCAGTCTGCACGTCTGTCGCGCCGACGGTCGCCTGGGAATGATAGTGCCACTATCTGTCACATTTAGCCAGGACTTCGTTGAGCTGCGCTCGCAGCTCCGATCTATGGGCACATCTTGGTTCTCGTCATACGACAATATCCCTGCCGCTGTCTTCGAGGGAGTCAGTCAACGGTGTACTATCTGGCTGGGTGCCAGATCTGAAGAACGTGCCACGTATGTAACTACCATGTACCGATGGCGCGCTGACTATCGCCCATGTTTAACCAATTGCCTCAATTACACGCTGTTTATTGGCGCTGACACGAGTGCTTTTGGCATCCCCAAGCTAGTAGGTTCACACCAAGTTCAGTTGATGCAGATGTTGAGCGCGGCGAGCTCTCAACGGGGAGTGCCTAGCAGAATCAGCGGTGATGCTCAAGTGCGGCTGGGCTTCTCCCAAACCGCAAGAAACTTCGTCTCAGTATTCTTAGACACGCCTCCGTGCCTCGACGCAGCATCGCTTAGGCTCGTACCTCAATCGAAGGTAACGTTCCTAACTTGGCCCCTTCCAACCACGGAATATGCGGCCCTGGCAATGCTGGCCGGTGAGGTTTACTTCTGGTACTGGCTTACGCGGGGAGATGGATTCGACGTGACGTCGTGGATAGTTCAGGACTTTCTGAGTTGTGGTGCTAGTTTGCTTGACATCGACTCGTCGAGGCTCTTAGATGGACTGGGAAGACTTCTCCATAATAGACGATTCGAGTCTCTAGTCTTTAAGAAGAACGCCGGAAAGTATGTAGGGAACTATAACTACCATGGGCAGTTTGGGATTACCCGGCGAGCCGACCTTCTGCTGCTTTCACGGCTTAAGGCGAGCAAGGACCAAGCGGGTGATGTTCTCAATTTTGTTCAGAGAGTGTTATCCATTAACGCCTACGCGGGCGAAAAGTCCATACCTGATGAAGTGCGGGCGCTGTTCCGCCCACACAGGGTCGATCGGGTAGCAGAACGGCGACTTTTTAACGAGACTGATACAGTTCTGATGCGCTACTACGGATTTACTGAAGAAGAGCTCGACTTCATCATCAACTACGACATCAAGTACCGGATGGGCGCAGACGCGGTTGAGTGATACAGCGGTGAGCACAATTATCGAGCCTTTATGCCAGTTGCCTTGCATAGACCATACTTAATCTGGGGTAGACGTTATGCCTGGGAGCGCGGCCATCCTGGCCGCCCGGTTCGGGCGAGATGCCCGCGCTCCCAGCCAATTCCCCTGTTGTCGCCTCAGACGGCGAGACGGAGATCAGTAGGATCAGGGTCGTCCGCCAGTCGAAGGGCGAATGGCCCATTTACCCTTATAAACTACGCCTGGCCGCGAATCAGCCGCCGGGCTCTGAACAGTTACTTACCGCGTCGGATGATTGACATCAGCTAGTCCGCCTTCTACCATCACAGTTGATCTCCTAGCTGCGAGTGAAAAATTGACCGCAAGAGTGCTCACCGGCGCGATTGTCGGGCTAGATGGCGCCATTGTCGAGGTTGAGGCCGACATCGGCGCTGGCTTGCCGGCCTTCAACGTCGTCGGTTTGCCCGATACCGCTGTGCAGGAAGCCCGCGAGCGGGTGCGTTCGGCGATACGCAACTCCGGTTGCGAGTTCCCGATGCGCCGGCTCACTGTGAACTTGGCTCCGGCCGACCTGCGTAAAGAAGGCCCCTACTATGATTTGCCTATCGCCATCGCCACGCTTGCCGCAACCGGCCAAATTCCGACCGCTGACGCTGATTCGTTCTTTCTCGGCGAACTCTCGCTGGATGGTCACATTCGTCACACCCATGGCGTGTTCCCATTGTTGAGCGTGGCTCGCGAAAATCATCTCAAGGTCGCTTACGTCCCAGGCGAAGACGCCGCCGAAGCCGGCCTGGTTGACGACATCGTCATCTATCCAGTCGGCTCGCTGGCCGAACTAGTAGCCCACTTGCGCGGCCATCGGCGACTGACGCCGGCGTCCCCAACGATCATTGAAGACAAAGATGATGACATCGGTTCGATGGTTGATTGGGCGGACGTTGCCGGCCAGCAGCATGTCAAGCGGGCGCTGGAGGTGGCGGCGGCCGGTGGCCACAACGTCTTGATGATCGGTCCGCCGGGCGCCGGCAAGACCTTATTAGCCAGGGCTTTGCCGACCATTCTGCCGAGCATGACCCCGCAGGAGGCTTTGGAGGTAACCAAGATTTACAGTGTTTGCGGCCTTCTTCCACCCGACCGGCCGATGATGCTGAGGCGTCCTTTTCGCGCGCCACACCACACCATCTCCCACGCCGGCTTGATCGGGGGAGGACGGATACCACGTCCCGGCGAGATCACGCTGGCTCATCGGGGCGTCCTTTTCCTTGACGAACTGCCGGAGTTTGGCAGCTACCAGTTGGAAACGCTCCGGCAACCGCTTGAGGATGGGATAGTCACCATCTCCCGCGCCAACGGCTCCTTCACCTTCCCGGCCAATACGATGCTAGTTGGGGCCTTAAACCCGTGTCCGTGCGGATTTTTGGGAGACAACCTTCAGAGTTGCAGTTGCTCGCCAACCACAATCTTCAAATACCGACGGCGATTATCTGGCCCTTTGCTCGATCGTATTGATATTCACGTAGAGGTGCCCAGGGTGGAATACGATAAGCTGACCGACCAGCGCAAATCGGAGCCTTCGGCGGCCATCCGGCAGCGAGTGGAAGCGGCGCGGCAGCTCCAGCGTCAGCGTTTCGCCGGCTCAAGTCGGTTAATCTGCAACTCTGATATGGGACCGGCTGAGGTTACAGAATATTGCGTGCTGGACGAAGCCGGCCAGGTCTTGATGAAGTCGGCTATGCGTCAATTGAGGCTAACAGCGCGCGGATTCCACCGAGTACTGAAGCTGGCGCGAACGGTAGCTGACTTGGCCGGCGCTGAGCGCATCGAGGCCGGCCATCTAGCCGAGGCCTTGCAATACAGGCAAAAGCTGGAGATTTAACGTCCAGCCAAACTGGGGGAATGGCCGAATCTACCGCGATGAGCGTCATTCGGCTGGAGGATTGAGCCGTATGACTCGATGTGTAATTGTTCAGATTCGAG
>JBCLEL010000030.1:0-13783 GCA_038913435.1 Chloroflexota bacterium | reverse complement strand
GTGCAACCGGCTTTGTCGGGACCGCTCTAGTCGGCGCGCTTCAACAGGAAGGACATCAGGTGCGCCGACTGGTTCGACGCCAATTTGCCGGCCAGTCTAAAGGGCCAACTGAATCGGTAGTTGGCTCGCTATCTGATACCCATGCCTTACGCCAACTTTGCGACGGCGTTGACGCGGTGGTTCATCTGGTCGCCGTCATCCGCGAACGTGGCGCCGAAACTTTTGAAAGCGTCAACGTCGCCGGCGTCCAGCAGATTATCGCAGCCGCCAGCGCGGCCGGCGTCGGAAGGTTCGTACACCTATCGGCGCTCGGCGCTAATGCGGCCTCACCCTTTCCGTACCTGCGCTCGAAGGGACTCGGTGAAGATGCGGTCAGAGTGAGCGGCCTCAATTACACGATCTTGCGCCCATCAATCATCTTTGGCCCCAATGACGAGTTTGTGAACTTGCTAGCGGCGCTGGTGGTGGCGCTGCCTGTCGTGCCAATCGCCGGCTCTGGTAAAAACCTGTTGCAGCCGATCAGCCTTCGCAACCTGTGTCAGATCGTCATTAGGTGTCTGGAATCAGACCAGCACGGTTTCAAAAGCTACGAAATCGGCGGTCCTGAACAGGTCAGCTACGAGTCTCTGGTGCGGACTATTGCCGGCGAGCTTGGCTTGCGCCGGCCACTCGTCAAGATACCACTATGGTTGATGAGACCAATTGCTGGCGTGATGGGCAGTCTATTGCCTTATCCGCCGGTCACCTCAGGCCAGCTCAGTCTGCTCAATATAGACAACATCACTGCCAACAATGCTGCGACGGAGGTATTTGATTTGGGGTTGGACCATCTGGCCGGTAACGTCGGCTATATCCATTCGTTGACCTGGCCGAAGGCGATGGCTGCGGTGCTCGGCCTTGCTCCGGTCCAATAGTCGGCCCCCTTAACGTCGGTCGGAATCGCAAGCTACCGTCCGCAACGACTATTGATCGTTCGGCTTGGTTCGCTGGGCGATACCGTGCTAACCCTGCCGGCGCTGAGAACGGTCGGACAGTGGCTGGGGCTTTTCTCCAACCCGACGCCAATCACCCTACTAGGCCGGGACGTTGGGCGCGAGATATTTCCCCGTGTATTGCCAGTGGAACGTTTTATCCACTTCGAGGACAACCGGCTGCTGCCGCTGTTCTCGCCGTCGGAGCCAATCCCAAAAGCCACCTATGAGCTGTTTGGCCGCCCGGATGTCGCCATCATCTGGCTACGCCAATACCGACCTTTAGCCGAGAAGCTACGCCAGGCCGGCTGCCGATTCGTCATGGCCGGCGACAGCTTTCCAGCAGACGAAGACACCCACGTCGCTGACCACTTGCAGTCACTATTAACTCCGCTAGGAGTAGCCGGACCGGAAGACGATGAGGTCACGCCGGTCAGCGAGGCCGAGCGGCAGGCCGGCCTCCGGCTGATCGGCGAGCGTCAACCTAGCGGGCCGATTGCGCTGGTTCACCCCGGCAGCGGCTCGCCACCTAAGAACTGGCCGGCGGCGCGTTTTGCTCAGCTCATTGATAGGCTGGCGGCGCAAGGGTGGGACTGGCGTATCTTGAAAGGTCCGGCTGACGAGCAGGCGGTAGGTGACCTGCTTCGGGAGATCGGCCTGGAAACTGCGCCCGCGGTCGAGCCGGCCTCGGTCAGCGAGCTATGCGGTGTTCTTTCAGCCGCTGGCCTAGTTGTCAGCAACGACTCCGGCGTCGCCCATCTCAGCGCCGCCATCGGCCGGCCGACAGTCGCCATCTTTGGCCCAACTAATGCGCGTTGGTGGGCGCCGCGTGGCCCACTGGCGATAGCGGTCACCCCGGCCGCCGCCGAACCCTGGCCGACGGTTGACGAGGTGGCGTCAAGCTGTGAAAAGGCACTTGAACTGGCAGCCCTAAAGCACCAGAGTTGTCAGGCCAAACCGATCAAGCCCCACCAAGCGCTACTGTGACTTGTAGTCAGCTAGAATAGTTACGTTATCTGGGTGTTGGTTATCGGCGACAAAGCGTTACACTGATCAGACTACGACCGATGGCGCTGCTGAGACGCAGTGCCCCGGAAAGGACGGTACAATGGCGTTTGAGTGGGGCCATTTTTCAAGTGAGGTGGATAGTGGTCATGGGATGTAAATCAAGGAATTCGCTCAATTCTTTATGGAGGTCCGACTCGGTACTGTGACCAAGCCCAATCTCAGCTATGTTAAGCTGAATCAAATCAGCAAGTTCAGTGGTGTTATCCCGTGGCGCGGTCATTACCCAAGTGGTATGACAGCCCAACCACTCGTGCAGGTCACGAAGGCTGATTTCCCTATGCAAATAACGACTGACTATATCGAGCATTTCTACACCGGGCGTCGCTGTATATTCTTCCGCTTTAACCATGCCTAATCCTCCGTCACCCTGGAAGAATAATCCTCAGTGGGTTGACGCTGCTATCATACGACAAAAGTTTAACGCAGCACAGGTTTGGGAAAGATCCCAACGTGGTGAATTGCGAACAGACCTTAGGCGTGATCGTCATCCGACACGGCCTCTGGCTGATGAACCGATTTGTACTCGCAGCCAGATCCTAGACTACTATTTGCCTGATGGCATTCCCATTGCTCGAGCCCATCAATATCTTCGGACGGACGGCGCCCTGGGTGCAAGTGGTCGTCCTGATCCGCTCTTCTTCTACGACGGCTCCATACTTCTGGGTAAAAAGCTTGAGCCGTGATGTCAGAACCTTTGTTTGATGGGTCAGGATGTCCTTTGCTTCAACATAAGACTTGCCCGATCTTGACGCGCTAGCTGAACCGCTTGAACAACCCCGTTAGGACCTTTGAGGTATCGGCCGGCCCGCCGGTGATCTGCGATTGGACGTGGTCCTCGAAGGTGTCGCGCTCTTCGCGGTACACTAGGCCCAGGTACTTTGGCGACTCGCTTGAGGCAACCGTCATCGCCGCGATCTTGTCGGTTGGATCGTGGTCGGGCGGCAGGTCAGCAGTCTCTTCTCGGTAAGCCTTGAAGGTGTTTACCTTGTTGAAAGTCGGGCAAGGACTGTATGCGTCTATCACCGCAAACCCATGGTGGTCAACGCCTTGCACGATGAGGTCAGCTAACTCTTTGGGCCGGCCGGAGAAGGCGCGGGCGACGAAGGTTGCGCCGGCCGTGATGGCCAGCAACAGAGGATTGAGCGGTGATTCGGCGTTTCCCCTCGGCGTTGTCTTGGTCGTGAAACCGACCATGCTGGTAGGGGAGGTCTGACCTTTGGTCAAGCCGTAGATGGAGTTGTCCATGATGACGTAGCAAACGTCGAGGTTGCGCCGCATCCCGTGAACAAAGTGGCCGGCGCCGATGGCTAGAGCGTCACCGTCGCCGCCGAACACCAGCACCTTCAAGTCCGGATTTGCGACCCGGATGCCGGTCGTGATGGGTATGGCGCGGCCATGGATGCTATGAAAGCCGTAGGTTGCCATGAAGTATGGCAGCCGGCTGGAGCAACCGATGCCGGAGACGCAGACTATATCCTTGGGGTCATACCCTTTGACCCGCAAGGCGTTATATACCGCGTTCAGCACGCCAAAGTCGCCGCAACCGGGGCACCAGGTTGGCTTCTCGGCGCTCTTGTAATCGTCAATGGTGTGTTCAACGACCAATGTTTCGTTAGACATGCTGACTAACCCTCTTGACAGCGTTTTCAATATCTTCGACAAGCTCGGATACGTTGAATGGCACGCCACCGTAAACGTTAATACGCTGGTATTCGCGCGGATAGTGCGAGCAGAGCAGGTCGGCCAACTGCCCGCTGTAGTTGACCTCCGGCACGATGACAATTCGCTTCGATCTGATGAATTCGGCTAACTGATGGTCCGGCAACGGTCGCAGCATACGCGGAGCGATCATATCCAGGGCTAGCCCCTTGTCCTGCAACCGGTTCATCGCCTCGATCACCACGCCGGTCGTCGAACCCCAGGTGATGATGCCGGTCTCGGCGCTTGGGTCGCCGTAGCGAACGGCCGGCGGAGCATCGGCCATCGCTGTCTTTAGTTTATGGAACCGCTTTTCCGTCATGCGCGAGTGGGTAGCCGGATCATAGCGTGGCCGGCTGTTCTCATTGTGCTCCAAGCCGGTGGCTATATACTGCCCGCCCTCCATACCGGGGATACTGATGGGCGAAACGCCATTTTCGCCGGCGAGATCGTAGCGCAGGTAGCCGCTTTCGGGGCCGGGCGCGCCGTTTGGCTGATAGAGAAGCCGGTTCTTGACGTTTATGTTGTCCAAGTCGGGTATGTCAACGCTCTCCATCCGCATGGCCAGTATGATGTCGGTCAGCAATATGACCGGTGTTTGGTAGGTCTCGGCCAAGTTAAAAGCGTCAATAATTAAGCTGAAGCAATCGCTGACCGAGGTTGGCGCAAGCACGATACGAGGCACCTCGCCGTGTCCGCCGACGGTCGCCAGGTAGAGGTCGCCCTGCTCGTGCTTAGTGGGCAGACCGGTTGAAGGGCCGGCCCGTTGGGCATCTACGACAACTACCGGTAGCTCCGCCATCGTCGCTAGACCCAGCGCCTCGATCATCAGGCTCAAGCCCGGACCAGAGGTCGAAGTCATCGCCTTACGGCCAGCGAAGGACGCGCCGATCACCATCGTCATTGCCGAGATCTCGTCCTCGGCCTGGATGACGGCGCCGCCGACCTTTGGCAGCTCGGAGGCGAGAAACTCCATGATGTCGCTGGCCGGCGTGATCGGGTAGCCAGCAAAGAAGCCGAGGCCGGCCGCCATCGCGCCCATCGCCAGCAACTGATTGCCGGTGACGATCATCTTGTCCGGGTGCTTGCCCGGCGCGCCGAGGTCAAACTCATCCCGCTGCGGGAAGTTTTCCTCGATGTACTTCAATCCCGCTTCAACCGCCGCGTAGTTCTGGGCAAGGACCTGGTCGCCGTACTTGCCAAACCGCTCTTTGACCAGCCGATTGAGATATTCGGTTGGCAGCCCAAACAGCGCGGCGGCCGCTGCTAGCGCCACGACGTTCTTACCGCGTTCAAACCGAAGCTGGTTTTTGGCGATGTCGGTGACAGGAAAGGCGATCTGCCGGCGGTTGTCGCCGGCCGGCGGGACAAACTCAGCCGGGTCGTAGATCAGCAACCCGCCGGAGCGCAACTCGTCAATGTTTCTGTCATAGGCTTCTTGGTCGAAGGCAAGCAAAATGTCTACCAGGTCGCCCTGCGAGAAGAGAGGTTTACGGCTAAGTCGGACCTGAAATAGCGCGTGGCCGCCTTTGATCTCGGCCGGCACCGTCCAATAAGTCAATACCTCGAAGCCACCACGGGCGGCTGCCTGGGCCAATAGCTGGCCGGTGCTTTGGATGCCTTCGCCGGACTCGCCGGCCACCCGGATAACTAGATCGTCTTTGACCATAATCTTCCTTTTCTATTCCCCAGCCAGCCGCCAGATCGGGCGCAAGGTGGCGACGAGAACAGCGGCAGCTGTGCTAGCCTCAAACATAGCTCAATGGCCAGCGGCTTGCAACCATCCATCTACTTGCTACATCCTCCATATTTCAGTTCTAGGCAGAACATTGAATTGTCGAGGCAATTTTAGCAGGGTGACAACGCCGGAGATCAGGCCGGCTACCTGCGAATAAGCAAAGAGTCATCTGATGATCTTCTACATCGGTTTGGCTTGGCGTCTGGAAGCGCAGGCAACCGTCCGCCAGCTAGAGGCTGGCAATAGCTTCAGGTATCGTAGGGGCGGACCTCTGTGTCCGCCCTGCCCAACGATGCGGGCGCACACGCAGGTGCGGCCCCTACGCGAACCCGACATTCTCCCGAAAATGGCCGTCTGGAGTCAGGCAACCGGCGAGACCATTTTCATCGTCCGTGGTGTCCGCACAAGCGAAATTTGCTGTTTCTCACGAAAATCGCCAACCGGCGAGACTATTTTCATCATTTGTGGCGCTCGCGCAAGCGAGCATAGTGGTTTTCAGAGCAATGACGAAAGAGCCTGGCCGGATCCGGCATTACTTGATGGCTCGCTAGGCGCCACGACGGCGAGTCGAGGATCTAGGTAGCGACGCTGAAGCCGATTGTTGACAATACGAGCTGGGCCTTTTCCGCAGTTTGCGAGCCGGTGTCTATCCTTAGCAGTCTGCCCTCCGACTCCGACGGATCAATCGGCTCGAAGCGCAAGGCTTGCTGCTGGTAGAGGTCCCAGTCGGCATCGGAGGTCCCTTTCCCAAGTTCCAACTTTTCAGCTAGCCGGCGACTGACCGTCCCTTCATCACAGAGACACTCGATGATCCACAGGTCCGCGCTGAAACGCCGAGCTAGCTCGCCGGCTGCCCGGCGCAGAGACCTTTGCGCGAATGTCCCGTCGAGGATGAACGACCGGCGCCTAGCCAACGACTCGCCGGCGGACTTAAACATCGCCTGATAGGTGCGCCGGGTCCATTCCGGCGAATAGATTCCGGTTTCATTAACTACTCTTGCGCGGGTCTCCAGGCTCAATCCGGCTAGATTCTTTCGCACCACGTCACTACTTGCATAGGGCCAACCGGTCTGATCGGCGATGGCCCTGGCCAGGGTTGATTTGCCAGTGCCGCTGAGGCCGGCGATGACCGCCAGGCAGGGTCGGCCGGTATCGGCGTATCGCTCCGCCAGCGCGAAAAATTCCCTGGCACGGGCGCCGGCTTCCACTCGCTCTTGAGGAGTGGTGTCGGCTTGATCGAGACGAAAGCTATCAACTTTACCCCGCACAATCGCCCGATACGCCTTGTAAAACGGAAGCATCTCATACAGACCGGGATCCTGCATCACGTCCTGGTAGCTTGCCAGACACTCACTAGCAAGATCGCTGCGGCCTAGCCAATCAAAGTCCATGGCCAGATAGGCGATGTCCAACGCGGTATCGGCTACCCGGAAGCGCCGATTAAATTCGATGCAGTCGAAGACGTACAGCTTGTCGGCGCAAAACACATTAGAAGTTCGCAGATCACCGTGGCCATCCCTGATGCAGCCGTCCTGGGTCCGGCGTAGCAGGAAGCCTTTATGGTGCTCTATAAAGTACTCGGAGTAGTTCTTCAAACGGAAAAGGCTTCTCTGGCTGATTGTCCGACCAATGTAGGATTCGATCTGCTGAAAGTTCTCCTGAGTGTTGCGCCACAGAGTACGAAATGCCCCTTCGCCCGGCCGGCCCAAAGCCGCCTGGCGGTGAAATCCGGCGATCAATCGGCCAAGCGCCGAAACTTCGGTTGACCCAATGGCGTCCGCGCGCACCAGCCGGTCCAGCAGCCGCTCCTCTGGCAATTGGACCATCTTGACCGCGTATTCAACCGGCGGCCCCACTCCTCCCAGTTTAGGGCGGCCTCGGTCGAAGGTGATCGGCACCACCTCCAAGTACATATCCGGCGCTAGCCGCCGGTTCAAGCGCACCTCAGCCTGGCAGAAACGCCGGCGTTTCGCCAGCGTCGTGTAGTCCAGAAAGCCTAGATCTACCGGCTTCTTGATCTTGTAGGCGAAGGGGCCGGTTAGGATAACCCAAGATATATGGGTTGAGACAACCGTGATCTGGCCGACTGGGTGCAGGTATGCGCTAGGATCGAGCAAACCTTCAGGCAATCTTAGAGACTGGATTGGCTGTACTGCCCTTGCCATCATGTGAGACCGCACTCTTCGCCAATTTTTCAAGCGCCTCCTGAGCGCGAAGCGGCGCCTCGCTTGTATAGCTCGTCATTTCGCGCAACGACAGAACGACCGGCTGAACAATCTTGTGCAATGGTCCACTGAGGTGAGTGAGCACCCGGCTGGCGCCTTGGCGCAACCAGGGATTTAGCTCGTCAGATAGCAGCCGGCGCAGCACTGGCGGCGCCGCGTCTTCGGGTGGCAGCCGGCGCAGCCCTTCGCTGGCCAGCCAGCGCACGCCGGTATTGGGATCGTCTAGCTCGGCGGCAAGGGCCGGCGCGGCGCGGGAGTCTTTTATGAGCGCCAGCGCCTTCGTCACCTGCCAGCGGATGTGCTCGCGGGGATCGCGTAGCGCCGCGATCAAAGCCGGCGCCGCCGGCGGGCCTACCTTTACCAATGCGTCGGTTACCGCCTCCCAGGTGTCGGCCGGCCGGCTGCCTAGCGCCGCGATCAGGGCCGAGACGCTATCCGGGTCCTTAGCCTCACCTATGACGCGGGCAGCTTCATTCACCACCCTTGAGGAGGTATCACTCAACTCTTTCCGAATCGCCGCCATTGTCATTTCGGTGGCTGACGCCTGTCCTAGCAGATAGACAGCGGCCCGGCGTACTGCCGGATCAGTGCTGCTCAGGCCACTCATCACGATCTCCAGCCTACGTTCATAGTCAGGCGCATCGGAGTCAGGGATCAGCAGTGGTTCAAGCGCCAGCGCATACCGTTTCTGTGAGGAGGAACCAGCCGGCGCACCGGGGAGTTGATGGCCGCGCCATCGTCCTGATACGACGAACTCAAGCATTAGCCTGCCTAGCTCAAGGCTCATTCGCTCCTGTACCTCCTCGGTTGCGCCGGTCTGGCGCAGCGGATCGCTAGAAGATAGGGCTTGCAGCAAGGCGGTGGCGTCGGTCAGGCTGCCTTCAGCCGCTCGTCGAATTATTGATCCCTGTTCTTTCCCGTCCTTCGACCATTCGCCAACCGGCGGTAGCTTGTCGGGGCGAAAGAGGATTAGCGGAATCTTGGTGCCGGCGATGACCCGCTCGGCTACACTGCCTAGCGCCCAGCGACCAATACCGGACCGGCCATGGGTCGCCATAGCGATCAGTTCGATCTTTTGTTTATCCGCCTCTTCCAGGATCGCCTCGGCGACAAGGCCAGTCGCGACAATGCCCTCGGCAGCTATGCCTAACTGGTGTAAACGATTCACAACTCCGTCAATGTAACTCCGAGCGGTTTCCTGCTCGCTGACCATCAGATCGTCCACCCAGCCAGTGTTGTAGCCGGAGAACGCATAACTTTCGTACAGCACCGGCGGCGGTGGCACCACTCGGATTGCTACAACCCTGGCGTCCAACATCTTGGCCAACTCGACCACCTCTTCGAGCGCCGTCTCTGCGATCTCCGAGCCATCAAGCGTCACCATTATTCGGCTTAGGCTCACCTTAGGTGGGCCATCCGGCCGGACTAGCAACACTGGCTTGTGGCTATGGCGTACTACCTTGTCCGCTACGCTCCCGAGCAACCAGCGGCCAAGGCCGGTTCGACCGTGGGTAGCCATCACCACCATATCAATGTCATTTTCATTCACGAAGTCGAGGATGGCTGAAGCCGGATCCCCAACCGTGACAATAGGTTTGACTCGCCGGCTACCATCGCCTAGGCCAAACGCCTGCTTAGCCAGATACTCCTCAGACTCTTTTACGGCCCGCGAGGCTGCTTCTACATCATCTCCCTCGTCCGTTTGATCCGAAAGGATCGCACGCAGCAGCACTAGCTCAGCGCCGCTGACGCCTGCCACCAGCCTTGCCAGGGGGATAGCGCGTTCGCCAAGCAACGACCCGTCAAGCGGCACCAAAATTGATCTAATCATGGGTTTCCTCTCCCCTATTCTCTATCAATCTTGCCGGCCGGAGCGGCGAATACGTCTGAAGCCAACCTAGATTGACATAGGTCTAAATCTGTCGCCTGTCCGCTCTAACTTTAGTCAGTGGGGGCAAAATTCAGCATGAATCGGCTTTAAGGCTGCCTGAATGTTTCCTGAAAAAAGAGGACGCCGCTTCAGATCAATACTGATTGCCGGCGCAAAGGAAAGGCTTTCTATCGAGGTAGGGCCGTAATTTCCATTGGGGTAGGGGCGAACCGTTGGGCTTGTCCCCTAGGTGGCGATGGCGGGGCACAAGGCCCCGCGCTACGGCAAATGTGGCAGGACATAAAAACATGAGTTATTAGTGCAGGTTCAAGATAGTCTTTTGGGAAAGGCTTTGGATGTGCGTCATTGTCGGCAAGGTCCCGTAGCGCGGGGGCTTGTCCCCCGCTCGCTTCCTAATTCGGCTGGGGACAAGCCCCCGCCCTACAGTTTGGCTGCCCACCGGAAGATCGTTCCACCATTCCCAAAAGGGTCGCCTGATCATGCATTAGGCTCAATCCTTCAGCCGAAGGACGCCCCTACTCCAATTACAGCGGAGAGCAGAAACATTGAACCATAAGACATTGCGATTTCTTATAGAAAGGCACAATTGTTCATACTCTTGGTGGTTGACTTGCCGGGAGCGCGGGCGTCCCGCCCGCTCCGGGCGGCCAGGATGGCCGCGCTCCCAGGTGTATCGCATGTCCTTGTTCCACTAGAGTCAATGCGAGGCAATTAGCGCAACGGCTCAATAATTATGCTCAACGCTGTAGATTTCTCCTTCGCGGTGGTGCGCCGCCGGCACATGACGGACCGCGTCACATGACAGGTTACATTTTTGGGAAGATGTTATTGCCCATTCCTGCCAATCAAGCGGTCGTTTGAACCATCGGTAATAGGAGTTGCTCGAGCCCGGCATCCGCCCCCGATCTAATGTGACGCGGTCCAGGATCGGCGACCCCCAAAGACTGCCGATTGTCTGTCAAAGTCCGAATTTACCGGTATCGATCCACTCACCATTGATCAGAGTCCACCAGTCGATTGCCAACTCTTTTAACACATAGTCGTAGGGTATCCAACCGTAGCCTTGATTTCCCCACCCCGTTCCCCAGGAATTTCGTATCAGCAATGCACCGGTTGTTTCCATGTCGCAGTCAGCATTTCTAAGCTGTAGCCTGTCATCGTAGCCCACCGCTACCACAGCGTGTCCTCCCGCAATCTCTTCAGTAGGACAAGGATAGGGAATCTTCCCATCGGTGGAGGCTTGAGAGATCGAGCTGTACACCGTGAACCCAAACATCGAAGGCAACCCAGCCGCTAGATCTGCCTTGATCCGCTTTAGAAGCTCCGCTGGCGCCGTTCCCGGCGGGTCGAGGCGGACATATTGGATTGCCTGGTAATTCTGCGCAAAGGCATAGCAGAACGGCAGAGGCTCCTTCTCGAAATCTTCTACGACATACGGCCAATAGTCCTCCGGCGGAACGCCGAATAGCACCAACGCGCCCATCGTCGTGCGAAGGAACGCCCCGGTATCCCCAGTCCAGCGCAGCAAGCTCCGTGTCACTTTGTACAGGAATAACCTGGATGCGTCCAGATGCTTGCCAAATGCCCGGCGCTCGAAATATTCCACCAGCCCGACCCCTGCCTGCGCGGTGCATGATCCTAGACTACCCTGGTCCTCAATCGGAGAACACCAACTCCGCAGATCTACCGACGCCGGCAGACTCACCTCAACTAGATCAGCTACCCTGGCTTTCTCTAGTAAAGGCGCAATCTTGGCGTGTTCTGTGGTGTAATCCCGAAAATCCGGATAGTCAGGCAGCCAGCCCATTCCTAACTTGTTGCTCATTGTGGTACTCCCCTCTCCATTTGAACCGGAAAATACATAACTCACCTTACGCACCCGCTGATGAAACGGGGGTAAAATGACGCTATGAAAAACCAATCTCAAATGTCTCACAAGAAAGGCCGTCTGTCAAGATGAAACGGGTGTAAAAAATGACGCTATGAAAAACCAACTGCTCGATTTGTATAGCGACTATCTCAAATGTCATATAGGCGTTTTGAGGAATTTACGATATGGTAATTGCCCCTCGTCTTGTGCTACATGTCCGATAATGGACGGGCTCAACCAGCGCGGTATCCGTTTCGTCAACTGCTGAGCTTTCTGCGTATCAGGAGAAGAATCTATGTCGATATGGACACTTATCTTGGCCGTCGCCGTTGCAGGCTCGGTAGGCGGGATACTTAACGCATTATTAAGTGATAACGGCTTCATCTTGCCGCGTCGAGAACAAGTCGATCAAGGGCAGATTGTCCGACCTGGGGTAATCGCCAATATTCTCATCGGTGCTGTCGCAGCCATCGTTACATGGGGACTTTATGGCCCGCTTACTGCCGCGCCCGTAATCGGAGCCACGCTTTCGCCTGAAGAATATAGCATTACACTTGGGGCCCTGGTAGGAGCCATCGTTGTAGGCGTTGGAGGAGCGCGATGGCTGACTAACGAGGTTGACAAGACGCTTTTGAAGGCGGCCGCAGTTAAATCCCTTGCTGCACCGTCTGCTCCCGGCGAATCGAGAGAGATGGTCACGGCATCACCAGCGCGAGTGCTAGAGATTGCGCAGAGGAATGCGGGGCGGTCATGATCGCATGGGTGTCGGCGCCTACGTGGGCCAGCATGGATGGCTTGCTCTAGGCGCTAATATCGAGAACATACAAGGGAAACGGCATGGCTAACTTAGAGGGGCAGGCTGCCGGACAGAACCAGGACATAAAGTCCCAGGAAGTCGATGAGCAGAAAATTATCGAGCGATTACAAGGTTACCATCACGTCATCCTGGGCCCACTTAGGAGTCTGCGGTGAGCGACCCAATGCCCCGGCGCCAGGAAGTGAACTCCGTGAAGGCTGAATCAGGACAGGCCATGTCCTTCAACCCTTACTTGATCGTGGCAACTCTCTGCGGCGCCGTCGTACCGATCTTCCTCGACAACATTAGGCTTCTGAACCCACCCATCCCATTGTTGATCGCAGTAGTTGCGGGACTTGTAGCGCTGTTGGTCTTTCTGCGTGCTAAAGACCTTAAGCAGATGGTTATCTCTCAAAAGCTGATTAATCTGATGACCATTGGACTCGTGGTTGCCATAATTCTGACTGCTGCTGCAGCGGTGCTGCAATGATGAATGAAGCTCTCCAGCCAGTTGCTCCGCCCAGGCCTTCGAGTAATCCCACAGTCATGACCGTAAGCGAAATCTCCCAAAGCGGAGGCCAGGAGTGATAGAGTCATTGCCTCTGATCGGCTGGCTGGTGCTGATGATTATCGCGATCCGCTATGCTCAATCGCTGCCGGCCACTACCGTATTACCAAAAGTGTTGTTGATGGGAATTGGCGCGGTCAGCCTTGGTTTCGGGTTAAGTACTGGCGGTAGTTCGTTAATTAATTCGTTTGCCTCCACCCCTACAGGCCCAATACCAACACCAACAGTGAGACTGGCCGCTCCTACACTAACCAGCGGACCTGCGCTACCTACACCAACGACAGTACTGGTGCCGCCGCCTGCCACTGCCAAGCCTACAATCCAAGAACCAACTCCGACGCCACGGAGTCAGCCGGCAGCGGCGGTTACGCCCACCGCGCTGCCAAAGCCAGCGGCGCCAACACCAACAGTGATACTGGCCGCTCCTACACTAACCAGCATACCTGCGCTACCTACACCAACGACAGTACGGGCGCCGCCGCCTGCCAAGCCTACAATCCAAGAAACAATTCCGACGCCAACCCACACCAGAACCTCCACGTCACCACCACCCGGTATTACTCAACCTGCCGGTTTAACGGAGGCGAAGCCGGTGAGAGTGGTGGACGGTGATACAGTAGATGTTGTGTGGAGTGGTCAAGAGAAGCCAGTCAGTGTTAGGTTGATTGGCATTAACGCGCCTGAGACTGTTGATCCTCGGCAGCCAGTACAGTGTTTTGGGAGGGAGGCATCGGCGAAGGCCAGCGAGCTCTTGAGCAAACAGAGCTTCTACCTAGAGGCTGACCCGACGCAAGGTGACCGGGATAGCTTCGGTCGTTTATTACGATATATCTGGCTACTCGATGGGCGGTTATTCAACCTGGTGATGATTGCTGAAGGCTACGCCCGCGAGTACACGTTCAACCTGCCATACAAGTACCAAGCCCAATTCAAACAGGCCCAACAAGAAGCCCTCGAT
>JBCLEL010000029.1:0-13874 GCA_038913435.1 Chloroflexota bacterium | reverse complement strand
GTGAACAATCGAAAGACCTTGGCATGCTCCTGGTGGATCGCAAGAGTGTAAAACATCACATCACCTATATTGTGAAATAGTATTAAATCTGAACACTTACGTTTTGTCAGGTGGCTAGCCATGTTGTTATAATGAGTTGTGCTAGTCAGAATCATCATTCTCATAGTTATGGCGTAACCAGCCTGTCAGAGGATGAACGATGGACCGTTTCAATGAGTCAACCGCCGGTCGGCAGCCTGCCGATAATTCCCTAAGGTCCGCTAACCTACACACCTATACGCCTCTCCAACTTCACTCCCTGATACGCCTGCGCGACTTGCTTCGCAAGCGCGAAGAGGTAGGCGACAACCTGAAAAGCGGCGACTGGCGACTACGACTACTGGGCAAGGCTATCTATTCCACCTACCGCGATTGTCTGGAACTGGGCGTTCGCGACGATGCCAAGGCGCTTTTTGACCGGGAAAAGTCCGGATCCAAAGGCTAGTCCCGCACGGCCCCGATTGTTATGTTGACTCCCAGTTTATCCACTCGCGAGCCTTATCCGAGGTTAGTTAAGTGCCGATCTATGAATACCGTTGCCAAGAATGCGGCCGGCTCAACTCCATCTTTGTAAGGTCATCCTCAACCAGCGTAGCACCCAAGTGCTCTCGCTGCGGCTCCGACCGGTTGCAAAAGGCGGTTTCGCGCTTTGCCGTCATGCATTCAGAAGAATCCCGGCTGGAGCGGATAGCCGACCCTAGCTTTCTGGGCGATGTGGATGAGAATGACCCTAAGAGCGTGGCTAAATGGGCGCGGCGATTGGGCCGGGAGATGGGCGAAGACCTGGGGCCGGAGTTTGACGAGGTGGTTGACCAGGTCGAGTCCGGCAAGCTCGACGACGGCGAAGGCATGGCCGGCGATAGCGGTTTTGGCGAAGGATTAGGCGACGCCGGCGAAATCTGACAACATCTAGAGTCAGTCGGCGGTTGAATAAAATCTGCTACCGGCGTTTATAGGTATCCTCTCTGCGTCTCGCCACTTTCACGATGATGACCAAGTGCGCCTCATCATCTATTGCATACACCACTCGGTAATTGCCTACTCTGATGCGCCAAAGGCCGCTGTCAGCTAGTTTTTTGACCCGTGCCGGCCTAGGATCAGACGCCAAATAGTTGATCGCTTTCGCCACTTCCTGGTAATCTCGGTCGGGGACGTCATCAAGGCCCTTTTGGGCAGCTCGCCTGAGCCTGATCTCATAGGCCACCCGCTCGCTCCCGCCTATCTTGCTGATACTGCTGCCAGGTTACCGTGCCCTCTTCCGACGTCAACGCCAGTAACCCCTCACCTATATCTTCCTCATCCTCCATTATCTCTAGAGCAGCGTCACGGAGTAGTTTGGCCATTGAAGTCCTTCGCTCAAAGGCCAGCCGGCGAAGCCTCTCATGTTGGTCCGTGGTCAGGAAAATGGTGGTGCGTTTCAGTGTTGATCCCATGGGCGCCTCCTCACATTACAGAGGATAACATATGCACATAGGTATGTTGATATGTTGTGAAGCCATTGCCGCGCCGGACTAGCAATCTGTTCGGGCGACGCCGGCGACGTCTGACAGCAAATAGAACCCAAGCCTCGCCTACTGTCATTTCAGGTCTAGCTCTATAATTGCACCGGAGGCGTTGCGAATGAAACCGAGCCGGCCCAAGAGCCAAACAATTGACGAGCAGACAAAGCCCAAAGATCTCCCTGCAGACCCGAATGACGAACTCGTATGGCTAGCTCAACATCCCGAAGAGGTTGCGCGGCACGCCGGCAAATGGATTGCTGTACACGGTCGCCGAATCATCGCAGCCGGGGATAAGCTCCAAGAGGTTCTGTCGTTAGCCGAAGCGCAGGGCGTGTCGCAGCCGTTGCTCCATCGTGTCCGTGAGCGCGACATTGCTGACTGGATATTCTAGGTGCCGCATCAGACCACATTCGTCACTTATGACCAACTGCTATTCTATCAACTCGGTAGCTCCGCATTAGCGCTCCAGCCAATGGCCACAGTAGTAGTATCCAAACCGGGCGGCCGGCCACTGCCATTCTCTGGACTAATTGACTCCGGTGCCACCAGGTGCTGCTTATAGAGAGGATGTTGTCAGAACTCTGGGCTTTACTAAGCAGGAGTTGCAGACTATGCCAACTATCCCGATACGAACCGCTGGCGGTCGCCGGAATGCTAGAGTCTGCCAAGTTTCTATCGAAGCTATGGGGATAGTTTTGGAATGTGAAGCGGTCATACTACCGGTAGGCGGTGCGCTTATCCTCGGCCGCAACCCGTTCTTCGAGCAGTTTCAGATCGGTTTTCACGAGTCGGAGAAACGCTGCTACCTCAAGACCACCCAGTAAACCTTTTATAGCCCCCGGCCAGGACTCGACCCTTGCCCATCCGTTTGACAGTGGATTTGACAACCAATACACTTGCCCCGGTCTTGTAAGAGATGATTGAAAGCTATCTGCCTATCCTGGTACTGATGGCGCTGGCGGTCGCCTTTGGCCTGCTGGTGTTGACCATATCTGCCTTGCTTGGGCCTCATCCGGGCCGGCCTCGACAGGTCATCCCCTATGAGAGCGGCATCCGGCCACTGACTTCTGCCCGCCGGCGCTTTCCGGTGAAGTTCTATCTAGTGGCAATGCTGTTCATCGTCTTCGACATCGAGACGGTGTTCTTTTTCCCCTGGGCCGTCATCTTCCGCCAGTTGCAGCTATTTGGCTTGATTGAAATGCTCGTCTTTATCGCCGTGTTGCTGGTAGGCTATATATACATAGTCAAAAAGGGAGCGCTCAATTGGGAGTAGCAGAAGAAGCCGAGAAGGCCCGCAAAGACGGCAGCCTCGGCGTTCTCTTCTCTAGTATTGCCAACTGGGGACAAAGGTCTTCCTTGTGGCCGCTGAGCTTCGGTCTGGCCTGCTGCGCTATCGAGATGATGGCCACCGGCGCTTCACGCTACGACATCAGCCGGTTCGGCTCTGAGCTTTTCAGGGCCTCGCCGCGCCAAGCGGACCTGATGATTATTAGCGGCCGGGTATCGCAAAAGATGGCGCCAATCGTCGTACACCTTTACGACCAGATGCCAAGCCCGAAATGGGTCATCGCCATGGGCGACTGCGCCGCCTGCGGCGGCGTATTCAACAACTACGCCATCGTCCAGGGCGTGGACAAGCTGATCCCGGTCGACGTCTACGTGGCGGGGTGTCCGCCCCGGCCGGAAGCCTTGCTCGACGGGATAATCAAGCTGCAAGAGAAGATCAAACAGAAAGGGGCAAGGTCCGCTTGAGCCAAGAGACCGCGCCAGTTGAATCGCCGGCCGCAGCGGAACACTTGGCAATCACACGTCTGCGCGTTCACCTGGCAGACTCGATCATAGGGGCTGAGGTGTCGTTTGGCCAGCCGGCGATCACCGTCACCCCTGACGCGATTCTCCCGGCAACCGTCGCCCTGCGCGACGATCCGGTGTTGAAATACATCCGGCTGTCGGACATCTGCGGCGTTGACAACCTCAAGCGTGGGATCACGCCGCGCTTCGAGGTGATCTATCACTTTTACTCGTTCCTGCGAAATGATTGGGTGCGGTTGAAGGCGCTGGCAGATGAGCGGGACCTGGTTATGGCCTCGATAGTTTCCGAGTGGCCGGCGGCAAACTGGTTCGAGCGTGAAATCTACGACATGTTTGGGATCGAGTTCAGCGGCCACCCCAACCTGACGCGCATCCTGATGCCGGACGATTGGGAGGGGCATCCACTACGCAAGGACTACCCGATCTATGGGGAAGAAGTCGACTTCAGCGTAAACGTCGGGAAAGTCCAGCGAAAAGAGATTGGTTATGGCTAGGGACCTCCAGGAAGCCCGCCAAGAACAGAATATGATCCTCAACATGGGTCCCCAGCACCCAAGCACTCATGGCGTGCTGAGGCTTGTGTTGGAGTTGGATGGCGAGATCGTAGTCCGCTGCGACCCGGTGATCGGCTACCTGCATACCGGCTTTGAAAAGACCTACGAGCAGAAGAACTATTTCCAGGCTGTCACCCTTACCGACCGCATGGACTACCTATGTCCAATGATAAACAACCTCTGCTACTCACTGGCAGTGGAAAAGCTCTTGGCAGTCGAAGTGCCGCCAAGAGCCGTAGTCGCTAGGGTACTTCTGTCCGAGTTGACCCGGATCGCCAGCCATCTGGTGTGGCTGGGGACTCAGGCGTTAGAGCTGGGCGCGATGAGCATGTTCCTGTATACCTTCCGCGAACGCGAGATGATAATGGACATCTTCGAGTCATGCTCCGGCCAGCGGATGATGACCAGCTACTTCCGGCCGGGGGGCCTGGCGATGGACCTGCCGGATGGCTTTGAAGAGATGGTCTCAACCTTCCTGAAGATTTTCCCCGACCGAGTTGCCGAATACGAAGACTTGCTCACTCAAAACAGGATATTTAAGGACCGCACGGTCGGCGTCGGCAAGCTAACGGCTGAACAGTGCCTTGCCTATGGCGTGACCGGCCCGTCCTTGCGCGCCGCCGGCTTCCAGTGGGATATTCGCAAGTCAAATCCATATTGCGGCTACGATACCTACGATTTCAACGTGCCGGTCCGCACCAACGGCGATGTCTATGACCGCTACCTGGTACGCATGGATGAGATGCGCGAGAGCCTGAAAATCTGCTGGCAAGCATTGAACCGGCTACCAAGCGGCCCCTATACGACCAGCGACCGCAAGGTGGCCTTTCCGCCAAGAGCCGAGCTTGGCACCAGCATGGAGGCCCTCATTCACCATTTCAAGCTGGCGACCGAGGGCTATCGGGTCCCAGCCGGCGAATACTATCAATGCGTGGAGTCCCCACGCGGCGAACTGGGTTATTACATCATTGCCGACGGTTCTAGCCATCCATACCGGTTGCACGTGCGAGCACCGTCCTTCGCCAACCTCCAGGCGCTGGGGCCGGCGGCGGAAGGCGGCTTCGTAGCCGACCTGGTTGCCACCATCGCCAGCCTCGATCCGGTTCTGGGCGAGACGGATCGGTAGAAATAGCTATCAGCGGTCAGCCCTCTCCCAGGTGATACAATTCCGGCCTCTTTATGTTGCTCGTGAGGGGCAATGATGGCGGGAGTCACAAAGGCAGAAGCTGATGCTCTTTTGGCTGAGCCAAAAGAGTGTACTGCCAACTTATCTTGGAAAATCCAGGGTAGCGGTTTCCGATTAGAAGAGGTAGTGGTTCTTGCGAGGCAGTCGAATAACGTACTTCGCTTGAGAGGTTACGTTGGGAAGAAAAACTATAGCTTCGCGCTTCTTTATAAAAATCAGCCGATCAGAAGGTACACCGTTCACGCCCAACATACCAATCCAGACGGCACCAGAGTGAGGGGGCCACATAAGCATACTTGGGATGACATCTACCAGGACAACATCACATATATTCCGCCCGATATACCAGGAAATGGCGATCCCAACGCTGACCTCTTGGCCTTCCTGAATGAGTGTAACATTACATTGATCGGTTCATATCATCCCTTGTTAAGAGGGGGCGTGCGATGAATAGCGGAACTGATGTATGCCAAAAGGTGATTACAAGCTACATGAAGTCGGTCGGAGAGCAATGGAACGTCGTTGAAAGCAGTGAAGACACGTGCTATCTGGTGTCTCCCTTTAGTCGTCCAGATGGGGAATTGATTGAAATCGAGGTAAGTGTCTTCCCAGACGGCCGGATTAGGATATCTGATATGGGTGATACATTGGGTTATCTACATATCAATGGTCTTGCCGTTTCTAGAGCCACGGTCGATTCTGCTAGAAGACTTGCTAGAAGACTAGCAGTGTCGCTAGAACGATATGAACTTGAGGTGTTTGCACTGGACATAGAAGGCGTAGGGGAGCGCTTGCACGCTCTCTTGCAAGCCATCATTAATGTTAACGATTTGATTCTCCGACGGCGCCCTATCGAGAATCTGCAATTCGATACTGAAGTAGAAGCGTTCCTAGTGGGTCAAAGAGTAATTTATGACAGTGATTACCAGGTTAAGGGCGAGACGGAGCCGCACAGAGTAAGATTTCATGTAGATTCGACGAAAAAGATACTGATTCAACCTTTATCAGCGGCTTCGGAAAGTGCTGCATGGTCGTGGGCTGAACGATGGGCTTATAGGTTCGGCGATATAAAACAGAGTGACCCCAAGTGGAATACCTTTGCTGTATTGGACAACCGTGGTGATCGACAAGCAATCTGGACTCCTAAAGCAACGTTACCGCTTACGGGATTTGCAAGGGTGATTCCTTGGACAGAAAATACCCTTCTAGCACAAGAGTTAGCCAGTTGAGTTTGTGCGCTCGCAGTCTGGTTTCCACTGTTGGTTCCATTAAGGAAAGCTGACGTCTGATCGCTTACCAGCCGTTGGCGCTTTCCGGCGATAGGCGATAAAATCTCCCCCGGCCTGATTCTTCGGAGGAACTTTCCCTTGCTCTCGGAAGAGACCAAACAAGCGATTCTGGTTGCGCTCGACAAATACCCTCAACGGCGTACCGCCATACTCGACGCCCTCCGGCTGGCCCAAAACGAGAAGGGCTTCCTGGGGCCTGAGACGTTGAACGAGGTCGCTGACCTGATGGAGCTTGACCCAAACGCGCTGTTCACGCTCGTCACCTTCTACGACCTGCTCCACGACAAGCCGATTGGCCGCTACGACCTGATGGTCTGCAAGAACCTTTCCTGCTATCTGCGCGGCGCCGACGAGTTGACGAAGCACATCGCGGACAAGCTAGGCATCGGTATAGGAGAGACGACACCCGACGGCGCATTCACCCTCCGGACGATGGAATGTCTGGCTTCCTGCGACACCGCGCCGGTGATGCTGGTAAACGAGACCTACTACGAGAATTTGACGCCGGAAAAGGTTGATAAAATCCTGGACGAGCTTGCGGCGGCTTTCCGCCAACAGCGGACTGCTCAGCCGGCGGTCGGTTGAAAAACGCAAATCGTAGGGGCGACCGGCCGGTCGCCCCTACCGGATAATGGTAGCTAGATGTACGAACCGGTAATACTCCGCAACATCGGCGTCCCAAACTCATGGGACATTGACGTATATCTGCAGCGCGGCGGCTATCAGGGCGCGCCGAAGGCGTTGCGCAACTACGTGCCGGCTGCGCTGATCGAGCTAGTAAAGCAGTCCGGCCTGCGCGGACGCGGTGGCGCCGGCTTCCCAACCGGCCAGAAGTGGGGCTTTGTGCCGAAAGACCTCTTTCCCAAGTACCTGGTCGTCAATGCCGACGAGAGCGAGCCAGGCACCTTCAGCAACCGGGCGCTGCTGGAACACGACCCTCATCAGATACTGGACGGCATCATCATTGCCGCCTATGCCATCGGCTCAAACGCGGCTTTCATCTACTGCCGTGGCGAGTTCGCGCTGGGCGCTCAACGGACCCAGGCCGCCATTGAACAGGCAAAAGAGCGCGGCTACATCGGTAATAACATCTTCGGGACCGACTTCAGCCTGGAGGTGTATCTGGTGCGTGGGGCCGGCGCTTACATCTGCGGTGAGGAGACCGCCCTACTCGAATCGCTAGAGGGCAACCGCCCGATGCCGCGAACGCGCCCGCCCTTCCCAGCGATTGCCGGGCTGTATAACAAGCCAACCGTCGTCAACAACGTCGAAACACTGTGCAACCTCCCGCACATCGTCGAGCGCGGCGTCGAATGGTACACCAGCATCGGCACGCCGCCACGCAACACCGGCCCGAAGGTCTATTGCGTCAGCGGGCACGTTCGCAATCCCGGCAACAAAGAGCTACCGCTGGGGGTGCCACTGCGCGAGCTGATCTACGAGCACTCCGGCGGCATGATTGACGAACGGCCAGTCAAGGCGGTGATACCTGGCGGCATTTCCGCCCAGATGTTGAACGCCGCGCATTTAGACATTAAGATGGATTTTGACTCGCTGGCGGCGGTTGGCAGCATGCTGGGATCCGGCGGTGTAATAGTCATGAACGATAGCGTCTGCATCCCGCACGCAGTCTGGCGCGCCTCCGAGTTTTTCAACCACGAATCGTGCGGCAAGTGCACCCCCTGCCGGGAAGGCACGCTGTGGGTGAGGCAGATCCTGGACCGGATCTGCAACGGTCGCGGCCGGCTCGAAGACCTCGACCTGCTGACCGACCTGGCCGGCAAGATCGCCGGCGGCCGGACTGTCTGCGCCCTCGGCGACGCCTCCGTCAACCCGGTCATCAGCAGCATAAAGCTGTTCCGCGACGAGTACGAGTACCATATAAAGTACGGGCGTTGTCCGACTAAGAATTAGAATGAACCGGCGAAGACGGAAAAGCAATGAACCGCAGAGGCGCAGAGGCGCAGAGGCGCTGAGAGCATAGGGCCAGAAATGTTCCGTATGAGTTGCGGGACGCAACTGCCCGACGAAGCTAATTTCTGCTGGAAATGTGGCAAGCCACAACGAGGTGACCTTGAAGCGCCAGGAGTTGACCAAGGGCGTTGGGAGTACAAAGAATTCTCCGAGAGTGTTGAGAAATATACTGGAGGCCGCGTATATAAGGAAAGTGGGATAACGATGACCGGCAGCATCCCAGTCCCGGAAATGGTAGAACCCATAGAACGAGCAGTAAAAACACTGCTCGCACGAATAACGCCAGAAGGCTGGGAGCCTATTGAGCCAATAGATGCTGATCGCCTTTGGATGGCACATCGCGTGCGTAGCGAATTTAGGCAAAGTGGATTCTTCAACTACAGCTACAACTGGACACTAGTGGAAGTCCGGATCAATTGCCGACGATGGGCTAGAAAGTAGGTTACCGCACGCTGGGAGAAAATCAACTGACTCAAAGCATTATTCTATTTGCGGAACCCTCTGCGCCTCTGCGCCTCTGCGTCTCTGCGGTGATAAATGGTCTCCGGAGACAGAAAGTTGATTAACCGCCGAGGCGCTGAGACGCAGAGCGAAAATCAACTGACGCAAAGCGTTATCGGATGCGCAATTGAGGTTCACAAGGTCATTGGACCGGGACTTTTGGAGTCAGCTTACGAGGAGTGTCTGTGCTACGAACTGGCGCAAGTAGGAATCCCGTTTCGACGGCAGGTTGACTTGCCTGTAGCTTATAAAGGCGTTCATTTGGACTGTGGCTACAGGATAGACCTCGTGGTAGACGAACTGGTCATTGTCGAGTTAAAGACGGTTGAAAAGCTATTGCCTGTACACTCAGCACAACTTTTGACCTACCTAAAGCTGTACGGTTGTTCGGTCGGGCTTTTGCTCAACTTTAACGTCGCTATACTCAGAGAAGGCATAAAACGCATTGTTCACCAATTTTCGGAGCCCTCTGCGCCTCTGCGCCTCTGCGCCTCTGCGTCTCTGCGGTGATTAAGAATCTAACGAAGACAGAAAGGTTATGAACCGCCGGGGCGCTGAGACGCGGAGAGAATACTCATTTTTCAGAACTCTCTGCGTCTCTGCGTCTCTGCGGTGATTTGAGGTTTCTGAATTGGATCACGTCAAAGTAACGATTGATAACCGAACAGTCGAAGTTCCCAAGGGAACGCTGATCGTAGAAGCGGCCAAGCTCGTCGGAATCGAGATTCCGATCTTCTGCTATCACCCGAAGCTGAAGCCGGTCGGCGCTTGCCGGATGTGCTTTGTCGAGATCGAAAAAAACCCTCGCCTCCAAACGGCCTGCACAATGCCGGTCGCCGATGGAATGGTCGTTCACACCGGCACACCCAAAGTGAAAGAAGCCCAGCAGAGCATCCTGGAGTTTCTGCTGATAAACCATCCGCTCGACTGCCCGGTCTGCGACAAGGGCGGCGAGTGTCCGTTGCAGGACAACACCTTCAGCTACGGCCCGCCGGTCAGCCGCTACATCGAGGTCAAGCGGCGCTACGAAAAGCCAGTTCCGATCAGCCAGTACATCAAGCTCGACCGCGAGCGTTGCATAATGTGCTACCGCTGCACCAGATTCGCCCGCGAGATCGCCGGCGACGAGGCCCTCACCGTGCTGGATCGCGGCTCGCACAGCGAGATCGGGCTGGCGCCAGGCCGGACCTTCGACTCGCCGTTCTCCGGCAACACGATTGAGCTATGCCCGGTTGGAGCGCTGACCTCCGACCTGTACCGCTTCCGAGCGCGGCCCTGGGAGATAAAGAACCCACCCACGATCTGCACTGAGTGCCCGGTCGGCTGCAACGTCACCCTGACAACGCGCAACAACGCAATTCTGAGAGTCCTGGCGCGCGAAAACACGCCGGTTGACGACGGCTGGCTGTGCGACCGGGGCCGGTTCACCTACGAGTACGTCTCCAGTAAAGAACGATTGAAGCAGCCGCTGGTCCGGCGCAACGGCGCCTTGCAGCCGGCAAGCTGGGAGGAGGCTGTCGCCTATTCCGCCGCCAAGCTGCGGGAGGTAATCGGGCGGAGCGGGCCGGCCAGCGTAGCCGGCCTCATCTCCGAGCGCCAAACCAACGAGGAGTTGTACCTATTCCAAAAGCTGTTCCGCGCCGTTATCGGCAGTAATAACCTCGACACCAGCTTTGAGGCGCACAGGCCGGCGGCGGGGGCCGACTACGACGCCGCCTGGGGTTCGATTGCCGGGCTGGAGCAGGCCAGCGTCATCGTCCTGCTGAACGTCAACCCGATCAAAGACCAGCCGATATTAGACCTGCGTTTGAAAAAGGCGGCCGATCTGGGCGGTAAAATAATCGTCATCAATCGGGAAAAGATTGATCTGGTCAAACACGCCCACCTCTGGCTACAACCCCGCGAAGGATCGGAGGCGGCGCTGCTCGGCGGTGTGCTGTCGCACATTCTGACAAGCAACCAGGAAAATGCTGATTTCATCACTCAGCGGACGAAGCGTCTTGAGCTAGTGCGCGACGAGCTATCGGCAACCTCGCTCGAAGTGGCGGCCGAGACGACCGGCCTGCCGGTTGACAAGCTGAGGGAAGCAGCCCAACTCATCGCCCAGGCAAACGCGACCACCTTTATATACCCACGCGAGCTATGGGCCGGCGCTGACGCCGTTGCCCTGCTGAGCAGACTGACCAGCCTGGCCCTAATTACCGGCGCCGCCGGCCGGCCCGGCGCCGGCCTGTTCCCGCTGGCAAATCAGGCCAACGCCCAGGGCGCGATTGATATGGGAGTGCGGCCCTGGATGTTGCCGGGTCAACGCTCATCGAGCGACGACAACGTCCGGCGCGAGCTGGCCGATCTATGGGGCGCTGATCTACCGACGGAGGCTGGCATCGCAGGCTCCGAGATTATAGCCGCTGCTAAAACTGGAAAGATTAAAGGGTTAATCGTTGTAAACTCCGACCGCGACCACGAGACTATTGATAGAACAAGCCCGGGCCACTCGCAGAAATTGAGTGAAGTGCGACAGCACCTGGATTTGCTGATAGTACAAGACATATTTATGACCGAGGCGGCCAAGCAAGCCAACGTGGTATTGCCAGGCTGCTCCTTCGCTGAGATGGACGGCACGGTCACAAACCTTGAGCGCCGCATACAAAGGCTGCTTCCGGCAGCGGCGGCGCCCGGCCAGTCCCGGCCCGCCTGGCAGTTCATCCGCGACCTGGCCAACGAGCTAGGCGGCGCCTTTGACGTGTCCTCGCCGGCCGATGCGATGGCCGAGATCGCGATTGCCGCGCCGATCTACGCCGGCGTCACCTACGCCGTCGTCGGCGACAAGGGCGTCCAGTGGCCCCGCCGGCCCAGCGACGGACAGGGCAGCCAGTTCCTCTACGGGCCGGAGGGCGGATACGTTTGGGACTTCGCCGAAGTAACGCAAAGGGATCAGGCGATGGCCGGCCAGGAGCACGAGTAGCATTGACAGAAGTTCTTATTGCCGTTGTCAAAAGCGTAATTATCATCCTCGCCCTGCTGACAGGCTTCGCCTACTCCACTCTGCTGGAGCGCAAGCTGGTTGGCCGGTTGCAGGTGCGCGTCGGTCCCAATCGGGCCGGCCCATTTGGACTGTTGCAGCCGCTCGCCGACGGGATCAAACTCGCCTTCAAGGAAGACTTTATCCCTCGTGGCGCCGACCGGTTGATGTTTATGCTAGCGCCACTGATGTCGGTGACGGCGGCGCTGATCGCCTTCGCGGTGATCCCGATTGGCCCACAGATCAACCTATTTGGTCTGCCGGTTAATCTGGTCCTGGCTGACGTGAACGTCGGCATCCTCTACCTCCTGGCGGTCTCGTCAATGGGTGTGTACGGGATCGTGCTGGCCGGCTGGTCGTCGAACAACAAATACTCGTTGCTCGGTGGCGTGCGCGCCTCCGCCCAGATGATTAGCTACGAGCTTGCTTTGGGCCTCTCGCTCGTCGGCGTAATCATGATCGCCGGCTCCTTGAAGCTGACCGACATAGTTGACTATCAGGCCGCTCATACCTGGTTCGTGGTGTTGCAACCGCTCGGCTTCATCATTTTCACGATCTCCTCCTACGCCGAGACCAACCGGGCGCCCTTCGACCTGCCGGAAGCGGAAACCGAGCTAACGGCCGGCTACCACACCGAGTACACCGGCCTGAAGTTCGCTATGTTTTATATGGCCGAGTACATCGGCATGATTACCATCAGCTCGGTTGCAACGACGATCTTCTTGGGCGGGTATCATGGCCCCATAGCGGACGGTCCGTGGTGGTTTTTGCTAAAGGTATTCTTATTGATGTGTGGGTACATCTGGACACGGGCCACCTTGCCGCGACTTCGCTACGACCGCCTGATGAAGTTTGGCTGGCAGGTGTTGTTGCCGCTGGCGCTGCTGAATATAGTCTTGACGGCGGCTGCAATCGTGGTTCTTGGTTGATCGGACGAGGGATAGACTGATGGCGATAAACCTTCTTGGAGACCTGGCGGCGATTGCCAAAGGTTTCCTGACAACTTCAAAGCACGCCTTTCGGAAGCCAACGACCGTCGAATACCCGGAAAAGAGGCTACCGACAATAAGCCGGTTCAAGGGCCTGCACATACTCAAACGCTACGAGGACGGGCTGGAGCGTTGCATCGGCTGCTCGCTCTGCGCCGCTGTCTGCCCGGCCAACGCGATCTATGTCGAGGCGGCCGAGAACACGGACGAGGAGCGTTACTCGCCGGGCGAGCGGTACGCCAAGGTGTACGAGATCAACATGATCCGCTGTATCTTCTGTGGAGCCTGCGAGGAGGTCTGTCCAACCGAGGCTATCGTCCTTGGCCACCAGTACGAGCTGTCAGGCTACAAGCGGGAGGACTTCATTTACAACAAGGAGCGGCTATTAGAGCCCCTGCCGGTGATCCAGCCGGCCGGCGTCAAACCAAAGCAGTAGCGCGGGGGCTTGTCCCGCCAAATCAGCATGGATACAGTAGCGCGGGGCTTGTCCCCCGCCCAAAAATGAGACAATATCGAAAGCACATCCGATTAGATGCTCAATATTACGGCCAAGTCGGAGCTATCTGTTCGGTGACAATTGCTGTCAGAGGGCGACAACCGATCTTTGCCAACGGAAGTGTTGCTTCAGCGGCAGTCGAAGTTCTACGAGAGCTTGCCGGCAAGACAGGTGTGATGGTCTATGGCTACTGCGTGATGCCCGACCACATTCATCTGGTATTAGGGCCGTCGTCTACCTGTGAGATTATCACCTTTGTCGGTCAGTTCAAGAATCTAACTCAGCGGGTCGCTTGGCAGCGCGGTGTTATAGGCAGCTTTTGGCAAAAGAGTTTCCGGGACCATTTTTTGAGGTCAGAAGAGAGGATTGAGGAGGTTGTGATGTACGTGCATGAAAACCCTGTTAAGGAGAGGCTTGACAAAGCAGTGGCACGACTATCCGTTTGCCGGATCTTTGGTGTGGGAACTGTGATAAGCGTTGGCGGGGGACAAGCCCCCGCGCTACATGAAT
>JBCLEL010000028.1:0-13986 GCA_038913435.1 Chloroflexota bacterium | reverse complement strand
TCAATCGTGGTCAACTCGATGTCCGGCCTGGTCTCCTCGATCCAACTCACCGCCCGCTCGATGATCTGGCGCGCTACCGTAGGACTGCCGCTGACGCAGGCCAGTCCGATCTCGGCCGAGCGCCGGCTGTCCAGGTTGCCGACCTCCGCTGTCGCCAGCCTGAACTCATTGCTCACTCTGGCTAAGACCGACTTGACGACCTGTCGCTTGTCTTTCAGCGACTCGCTAGCCGGTATGTCAATTATCAGTCGCGCTATGCCGATAAACATATCCTTCGCGTTATTTTTTCACAACTACCCAGGCCACGCCGGCCAGGGTCAACATCGCGCCGATCAGCGACGGAAAGGTGATCTGCTCCTGCAAGAATATGGCGCTGAGAAATATACCGCCGGTCACTTCCTGGGTGGCTATCAGGTTTACGTAGGTCGGATTGGTCAGACGAACGGCTGTATTGTACAAGGTATGGCCAATGGCAAGTGGAAACAGGCCCAGCGCGACGACCGCCATCCATTGGTTGACGCCGGCCGCCATAATGTCGCCCGGCTCGATCAGCGCAACCGGCAAGAGCCAGAGGCCGGCCGTCAGGTAAACGGTGGCCGCGTAGGTCAGGACTGGCACCGACCCTCGCTCGGCCCGACCAGCGACCGAATACAGGCCAAAACATATCGCCGAGCCAAGCGCCATCAGATCGCCAATCGCCATCCTACCATTCAGAGTTGTCTCGAAGCCACCGATGATCGCCACCCCGGCCACGACAACCGGCAGGCCGAGCAGCTTGCTGGCCGGCAGCCGTTCCCCTAGCAAGAGCCAGGTCAGCAGCGCCACGAAGACCGGCGCGGTATAAACCAGCGTCAGGCTATGGGCAACGGTAGTATATGACAACGAGGCGATGTAGAGTTGAAAGTGGAGCGCGGCTACCAGACCGTAGAGGGCCAATCGCGGAAGCTGGCGCTTCGCCGGCGCCGGCGACCCAACCAGTCTGGCCAGGGCAGCGACGGCAAGGCCGGCGATCAGCAGCCGGCCGGCGGCGATCAGGGCTGGCGACAGCGGCGCCGCCCAGCGGATCAGGACCGGGCTGGCGCTGAATAGGCCGGCGGCGATTGCCATCATCCCGATGGCAAGCCCGCGCCTTTCCCCCTCTATCACATTTGCTTTGTCACCGATTACGAGCTTCACTTAGAAATCTGGTGTTCTACCGACGGTGTACTTTGCGCTGGCACACAAACTTGAAGAATGGATCTATATACCTGCCCTATAATACGTTTTGGGAGATGGCGGACAAATCTATTTAAGCTCCCGGATAATAGTCGAAAGAGGCGCTAGCTGGATGAAACAGGTTTACACCGGCGCCCTACCACGATTGCCCAGAAACCGGCCTGAGTTGGGCGATCTTCAAAAATGGCTTCACAGCCTTCCCCTGTATTCCTTCACCGACTACCAAGAGGTGGCGGCGTATCTCAAGAAACATCGGTTTCTCATTCCGATTCTGACCGAAGCCTACCCCGTTATTCAACGTTACTTTGGGCCTGATGCGCCGGTCAGGATTGAGGTGTCAACCGACCCGGAGGAGGGCTATCAGGAGCTAGTAGCCTGGATCCAAACACACCTGCCACCCGAGAAAGCCGTAGACGCCCTCGACCGGTTTGATTGGGAGTGGTGGCTGAATGTATCCCTCGATGCCAAGGGCAAGTTGTGCTTTGACGTGGGATACCGGTGAGTTTTGACTGGTCGGAGTACTTCTTTCTGGCCCAAGAATTGGCTGGACATCCTACGGATAGGGCCGGTCAGGAAGCACGCCTACGGGCAGCAATCAGCCGTGCTTACTACGCCACCTTTTGCAGCGCCCGCAATCTACTGCGAGACAAAGATAGTATAGCGATTCCAAGAAACAAGAATCCCCACGAATTTGTAATTAGCCGGTTTAGGAAGAACCAACACCCGTTACGCAGGAAGATTGGTGACGACTTAGACCGTCTCCGCAGACGCCGAAACAAGGCAGACTATGAAGACACAATCCTAGATATTCATCGGATAGCTGAAACCGCTCTGAGACTGGCCCAAAGAACACTCTCAACCTTAAACCAGCTTTAAGCCAACCTAACTATCCGTCCGGCGGCTACCGGCAATGAATGCACTAGCGGAAACCAGTACGGCTCAGCTTTCAGTGGAACATGCCTAACGGCGGCTGTCCATCCAGGTCTTGAAGTCGCTATTGCGCCAGGAGTACTGCGGCCGGTATCCGAGCATATTGGTGGCTTTCGTGTGCGAGATCAACGTCACGTATCCGTCAAGCGACATCTTTAAGGGCACGTTCGGGTAATGCCGAGCGATAAGCTCGCGGGTCTCAACTATAGAACTAGTGTCGCTGGCGTTGATCTGAAATGTCTGGTGGACGATCTTATCGTTCTCTATCGCCAACCGGAACGCCTGGGCGGCATCTCGCGCATCCGTATAGGCCCACAGCAGGTTCTTCGGGCTAGGAGGACCCGGCATCGGCCAATCGTCGGAGTCACTTACCGCCTTTATATACCGACCCTGCCATAGCTCTTCAACAGCGTTGTACCTAGTCCAGCCCGAACGAATCACGACCTCGGCGCTGGCGCGGTCGAGAGACCAGTTGTTGTTTATACGCAAGCAGATGGTCTGGATTCCGTAGGCTGCGGAGTACCGCTTGCAGGCCAGCTCTGCCAGCAGCTTGCTCAGGCCGTACTCGTCCTGCGGTTCACTAGGGTGCTCCTCGTCGAACGGTAGATAGCGCGGGACGATCTCCCGCTTCTGGAAGGAGAAGCCGGTCGCCGCGCCGGAGGAGGCAAAGACCACCTTGCCCGCGCCGGCCTGAACAGCGGCTTCGAGGACATTCACCGTGCCCATGATATTCACGTCGAGAAGCCGCTCTGGGTTGACCCGTGCAGGCGCGGCGGTGGCCGCCAAGTGAATGATGGCGTCGTGGCCGCGGCAAGCCTCTTTGAGCCGGTCAATGTCCATGATGTCGCCCTGGATGAATCCTGCCCCGCTAATAAGCGGGGCCGAGCGGCTGAAGGACGAGACCAGGTGGCCGGCGCCCAGCATCTCGCGCAACACATAGCCACCGATTCGACCGCTGCCGCCGGTCACTAGAACGTTCATAATTCGATCCTCCTCCTGCAATCACTCGAATCAATGCCATTTTAGGGCGGGTTAGATACCGAATCCGGATGAACAATTTGGAATTGTCCTTCTGAGCGGAGCGAAGAATCCGGAGTTTAGATGCCTCGATTGCGCTCAGCATGACAACCGGGTTTACCCGGATTTGGTTTATTTCGGGTCTATCAGTGGTGGTCAACCCGCGGCCGATACTCGCGCTCCTTCAACTCCAGCAATAGCTCGGCCAGGCTATCTACTACGGCCCCCACTATGACGCGCCCCTTCTCCGGCGTCGCCAGCGTCGGATCGCCTTGAATGCCAGTCCGGGAGAAGCGGCTCCACTGCTCGTTGAACACGACCGGCGAACTCGTCCGGATGTCGCGCCACATATACTTGGTTGGCTGGAAGCCCAGGTCTTTCTCCGCCTTGCTCGTGTCAACCAGGTCGGGCCGCAGATGGAGAAGCACCGACGTTTCCAACTCGCAGGCGTGGGACACGCCGCCCGGCTTTTCCGAGGTCAAGGTCTCGTCGAGCAGCTTGCGAGGGATAAGCGACCACCAGGAGACCAACGCGGCGAAGGCGTCAGTCCGGTTGCAGACCTCTCGGGCGGCGATCTCCAAGAAGGGCCGGTTTGAGCCGTGGCCGTTGACGTAGAGAATCTTGTCAAAACCGTGCCGGACCAGGCTCAGTCCGATGTGCGCGGTGTAGTTGATGAAGTCCTGGCCGGGAATCGCAATGGTGCCGGGAAAGTCCATGTGATGCTCGTTGAACCCGTAGCAGACGGTTGGCAGGAGCAAGGCATCCGGCGCCACCCGCTTCACCGCCAGCTCGCTGATCAGGCCGGCGGTGATAAAGTCCACCGCCAGCGGCAAGTGCGGCCCGTGCTGTTCAGTCGTGCCACAGGGAATGACGCAGACCGGCTTGCGAGTTGCCGCCTCGCGGACCTCCGGCCAGGTATGCTCGTGATAGAGATATTTCACAGCGCCACTCCATTGATCTTATTCACCGCAGTATCCCATCGCCCCTTCGGGGCGGCCACCGAAAGATGAGAATGTATCGCTGTAGGGGCGTATTGCAATACGCCCCATGCGCATCAAGTTAAGCAACATTAGTCGGTTTGGCAGCGAACAATCGCCGCTCCCGGGCAACCCTCATCCCCTTGATCCCCTTCTCCCGTGCGCGGGAGATGGGGATTTTCTACTGGGGGACACCCCCAGTCCCCCGACCGAGGGGACGGAAGTCCCCTCGGCGCTCCCCCTAATATTAGTTACCCTTAGGTTGATGCCTATGGGGAGGGTGTTTAGTAACGCCATCAGGTCACAATATGTTGTGCTAATTCACCCGATCTTGTCACAAGATGTTGGGGTGTAATCGCGATGCTAAACACCCTCCTATGGGGCGTATTGCAATACCCCCCTACAAAGCCGCAGAATGTTATTTTCAGACCAGTGGGCGTAGTCCTAGAAAACGTCGGCAAGGCGACAGGAGAAGCCGGGCAGGAGCGGCTCGCCCCGCAAGGTATCTGCGGCGTGTAATACCCGCGCCTCACCGTCTGGCTGGTACACTACCACCGAGCGGCTGGCCGGATAGAAAACCCAGACGAGTTGCGTCCCGGCCAGAAGCCAACCTTCTACCCTAGTGTGTATCTCGGTTGCGGTATCGCTGGGCGAGACAACCTCTACAACGAGGTCGGGGGCCAAGTCTGGATAACCGGCTACCCGCGCCTGGGCCAAGCGTAGATCAGATACATAAGCGGCGTCCGGAGCGCGCACCGTGTCAGGATTGTGGGCGATACGGAAACCAGTCTCGGCAGCGAAAACCGCGCCCCCAAGTCTGCGCTCTTCTATAAAAGCACCTAAACGATAAAGGATGCGACCAGCGATGTAGCCGTGCTCCCCACCTGGAGGCGCCATTTCAACTAACTCCCCCTCGACTAGCTCGTAGCGTTTGCTAGAGTCGGACAACTGGAACAACTCATCAGCAGTCATAAGTGTACGGGTCTCGACCATACTCTTTCACTCCATATCGGGCTGATCAATTTTGATAATGTTATGCTCGCTGAGACTCCAAATTACCTCTGATTCTACAATCTTTGAGGTGTTTGCGACGCGCGTCCTTCTTACCCAACCGGCGCTGGAAAAGAACGATCACTGTGAGACCCGCATCAGGTGCAACGCCTCCCGCTTGAGGGCAACGCTCCAACGCTTGCGCCGGCCGATGTCGAGCACTCGGTAGGTATGCCCGCCGATGCGGACCTCCAGGTCGTAGTCACGGTCTGCGGTCAACCGCGCGCAATCTAGCTTGAAGAACAGGGTATAAACGACACCCTGGTCAAGCTCTCTTACGACCTCGCCCTCCAACCGGGTCTCGTCGCTGCCGGCGCGTTGAGAGCGTTCAGGCCGGATCAATGTCACGTCCTCCGGCCGAATGCAACAGAGGACTTCTTCGCCTATCGCAAACGGCCCGGCCGGCGTCAGCAACTCAGCCCCATCAACTACGACCATCAGCCCGTTGCTATCTGCCCCGATCACCCGCCCGCGAAACAGGTTGCGGATGCCGGTCAATCGGGCGACCGTCGCGCTAGCCGGCCGATGGAAGACCTCATCTTTCGGGCCGACCTGCAAGATATGTCCCCTGTCGAGCACCAGCATCCGGTTGCTGAGGGTGTATGCCTCGTAGGGGTCGTGGGTAACCAGCACCGTCGTCAGGCCCAATCGCTGATGTATCGCCAGCAGCTCCTCGATCAAGCCGGCTTTGGTCACCGGGTCCAGCGCCGAGAACGGCTCGTCCAACAAAAGCAGCTCCGGCTCGAAGGCCAGCGCCCGGCCGATTGCGACCCGCTGCTGCTGTCCCCCGGACAACTGGTAGGGCCGGCGCTGCTCCAGGCCGGCCAGTCCTAGCATCTCGACTAGCTGGCCCACCCGTCGTTTCACCTCATTGCTCGGCCAGCCGGCCAGACCGAAGGCCAGGTTTTGGGCCACGTTCAGATGGGGAAACAGCGCGTAGTTCTGCAACACATAGCCTATCCGGCGCTGGCGGGCCGGCGCCCACACCTTTTCGTCGGAGTCGAAGAACGTCCGTCCATTCAGATTGATGTGCCCTGACAACGGTCGAAATAAGCCGGCCAGGCATTGCAAGGTCAGGCTCTTGCCGGCGCCGGAGGGGCCGAGGACCGCCACTATCTCTCGTTCGGCTTGAAACGCTACTCGCAGGTCGAAGCGTCCGATTTGGGCGGCAAAATCAACATTCAGCATGAGGAAATCCGCAGATTGCGCAGATTACGCAGATAGGAGGACCGTAAAACCGTTTCAATAGGAGAATCCTTACCAGCGCGTCGTCCTCGCCGTTGTTGCCAGGATGACTAGCACGCCGACCGCCACTAACGTCAGCAGCACGACCAGCACATTCGCCTGAGCGTAGCGGCCGGCCTGGACTGCGTCATAGATCGCAATCGACATCGTCTGGGTACGGCCGGGGATATTGCCGGCGATCATCAGCGTCGCGCCAAACTCGCCGATTGCCCGCGCGAAGCATAGCGACAGTCCGGCGATGATGCCCTTCCAGGCCAGCGGAACGGTGACGGCAAAGAAGACGCTCATCTCAGTCCGGCCCAGGGTGCGGGCGGCCTGCTCGTAGCTTGGATCCACCGTCTCGAAGCCGGCTTGGGCTGCCCGCACCAGGAACGGCAGTCCGACCACCCAGGACGCCAGCGCCGCCGCCGGCCAACTGAACACCAGTGTATAGCCCAAAAATCCTTCTAGCAACCGTCCGATTGGGCCGGCCCGGCCGATCAAAAGCAGCAGATAGTAGCCCAGCACCGTTGGCGGCAGCAGCATCGGCAAGGTGACGACCGCGGCGATCAGGTCGCGGCCGGCGAACCTGGTTCGCGCCAGCCACCATGCCAGCGGCAAGCCCAACGGCACCGCCAGCGCGGTAGCCAGCAGCGCAACCTGCAATGACAGGCCGAGTGGAAAGAGATCAATTGCCATCTGTTCCAAGCTAACGTTCTCCCGGCAGCGTAAAGCCGTATTTCCGCATGATCTGTTGGCCGGCCGGCTCGGTGACGAAGTCCAGGAACCGCCGGGCCTGCGCTTGGCGCGGGCTACTTGCGATCACCGCCGCCGCCTGGCGCAACGGATCGTACAATGAGTCGTCAATCATCTGATAGCTGATCTCCGGCCTGTCGGCAACCGAGCGGGCGATGATAGCCGCTTCGACGTTGCCAGTCTGCAGGTACTGGGCTGCCTGGGATATATTCTCGGCCAACACCAGCTTTGGTTGAACCTGCGCCCAGAGGCCGGCTCGCTCCAACGCCTGCTTCGCGGCGGCGCCGTAGGGCGCGTGTTCCGGGTTGGCGATTGCGATCCGTTTGATCGCCGGCTTCGCTAAGTCGGCCAACGTCCCCGCTTGGACGCCGCTCTGACGGTTGACAGCAATCACGATACGGCCTAGAGCATAGAGCCGTTGCGAGTCGGCGATGATTCGCCCTCGTTCCCGCAGGCGCTCGATAAAGCTCTCGTTTGCCGCGAAGAAGACATCAATTGGTGCGCCTTGTTCGATCTGGGCGGCCAGATTGCCAGTTGAACCAAAGATAAAGGTAACTTTCTGCCCGGTTTGACGCTCGAATACTGGCTCGATCTCCTCGAAAGCAAAGCGGAGGTCGGCAGCGGCGGCGACAACTAGCCGGCCATCTTCGGCCGACTGAACGGCGCCCCGGCAACCAGCAACGGCAAGCGCCATCACTGTCACCGCAGTAAGTAACAGGACGGCCAGGGGGAATGCAGAGGGGGCTTGCGCCCCCTTTGACGGGGGTCTGGGGGTGTCCCCCAGCGCATGTTCCCCCTTCTCCTGAGAGGAGAAGGGGGCCAGGGGGATGAGGTTCGAGGGCCTGATTGCGATGCGCCTCCGCCAATCGTTGTGTAGAGACGCTACTGTCATAGGAGTGATCACCACGATCAGAGGGCGCCGGATCGAGCGAACTGACCGGTAATCTCAGCGCGATACTCTTCCAGCCAGGCGATTGTGCCCTGGGTTGCCGCGATGCGTACCTGTCGCACCAGCCTGGCAAAGCCGCTGGCCGGGTATCGCTCCAGTTCGAGCCGTTGCGTCGCCAACTGCTCGCGGGCGACCGCCAACTGGGTATCGAGCAGCTTGCTCGTATCGTGACCGGCGATCTGCCGGGAGAAATAGAGCTTCAACAGGAACTCAGTGCGAATCTCGCGATTGCGTCGGGCCGGCTGCTCCAACCAGCGCCAAAACTCGGCCAGGCCGGCGTCAGTTAGCCGGTAGATGTGACGCGGCGGGCGTGTCTGCTGCGTCTCGATGATGGAGGTCAGGTAGCCGGCCGACTCCAGCCGCTTCAGGTGGGAGTAAAGCAGGCTGGGCTGCACCTGGCACACGTCACCGAACTCGCCGGCCGGTGCGAACCATTCAGCCAGCTCGTAGCCGTGACGCGGCGACAGATGGAGCAGACCGAGGACGGTGTGCTCAGCCGGACCGAGCGGTTGAGCCTGGCGCAATGACATTCCTCAAAGAATGAATAGTCAGTAATAAAGGTAATATGCGGGCCAGCCGGCGTCAAGGAGCTGTCGCGCTTACACCTGCGGCTATCCTCCGAGTCCGGCCGACTGCAAGAAGGCCGGGCGAGGGTGATAGCAACGAGAACCTAGCCATCAGACTATGGCTCCACTACCAGAGTAAGTTGTTGGATTTCATTTAAGCCGGCGATTAACTACATTGCTATGTAGACCCTGTTTTAGGATGGGAATAGACACTACCCCTGGGAGCGCGGCCATCCTGGGCCGCCATAGGCGACGCGAGACGCCCGCTCCCAGGAAAACTCGGTATTGACGTGTCAGCCAATCGCGCTACAATGTCAGCGTCCCTCGAATGAGGGCATCTTTTGCCAAAAGGGGGGCACGAGAAATGGGTCCCAGACGGTACGCGGTCCAAAATTGCGCTGGCGAATGGTCATATTCATCCGGAAAAAGCTACGCTGACCCATTCAACGAGGTCGAGCTAGATATAGTTTTCACCGACCCGGCCGGCGCCAATCTCACGGCGCCGGCCTTCTGGGCCGGCGGTCAGACCTGGCGGGTGCGCTTCGCTCCCCGGACGGTCGGTGACTATCGTTTTCGCACCGTCTGTTCCGATCAGGGCAATCCTGACCTGCACGGCCAGGAAGGAGAGCTGATAGTAACGCCCTACACCGGCGACAATCCACTGCTCAAGCATGGCCCGCTGAGGGTCGGTCCGAGCCGCCGCCACCTCGAACACCTCGATGGCGCGCCTTTCTTCTGGCTTGGCGACACCTGGTGGATGGGCCTGTGCCACCGGCTGCGATGGCCGGACGATTTCCGCTTGCTCCTAGCCGACCGGCTGGCCAAAGGCTTTACCGTCATCCAGATCGTCGCCGGCCTCTACCCGGACATGCCGCCCTTCGACGAGCGCGGCGCTAACGAGGCCGGCTTTCCCTGGGAAGCTGACTACCGCCGGATAAATCCTGCCTACTTCGACCTGGCCGATCTGCGGATCGAGGCGCTGATCCGGGCCGGCCTAGTCCCTTGCATCGTCGGCTGCTGGGGATACTTCATCCGCTGGATGGGCTTGGAGCAGATGAAGCGCCACTGGCGCAACCTGATCGCCCGCTACGGCGCCTACCCGGTCGTCTGGTGCCTGGCCGGTGAGGCGACGATGCCATATTACCTGTCGAAAGACCGCGAGGCAGACGTGGCGATTCAGCGACGAGAGTGGACTCGAATCGCCGCCTACGTTCGCCAGACCGATCCCTACCATCATCCGATCACCATCCACCCAACGGTTTCCGCGCGCGATCAGTTGGAGGACCCGGCGCTGCTCGACATTGACATGCTCCAGACCGGCCACAGCGACCGCGAAAGCCTGGCGTCCACCGTGAGCAACGTGGTCCGTTCGGTAGCCCAGGAGCCATCGTTGCCCACGATCAACGGCGAAGTGTGCTATGAAGGCATCATCGAGGCCAGCCGGCAGGAGGTGCAGCGGTTGATGTTCTGGACCTGCTTGCTGTCCGGCGCGGCCGGCCACACCTACGGCGCAAATGGCATCTGGCAGGTCAACACCCGCGAGCGGCCCTTCGGCCCGTCGCCGCATGGGTTCTCCTGGGGAGACACGCCCTGGGAGGAGGCTTACCAGTTGCCAGGGTCGGCGCAGGTCGCGCTCGGCAAGCGGTTGCTAGAACGGTATGAGTGGTGGCGGTTCGAGCCTCACCCTGAATGGGTCAGGCCGCATTGGAGCGCCGAAAACTACTTTCTGCCCTACGCCGCCGGCGTTTCGGGCGAGGTGCGAGTCGTTTATTTCCCCTTGGGGACCGGCCGCCGTTGGCGCACTGATGGCTTCACCATCACCGGCCTGGAAAGTGGGAGCGCCTACCGGGCTTTCTTCGTCAATCCCACCAACGGACGCGAGTATCCGATCGGAACAGTCGAGGGCGGGCCGGCCGGCGATTGGCCGGTCCCTGACCCGCCGATCTTTCAAGATTGGGTGCTGGTGCTGGAGCGGTTTACGAATTAACGTCATCAGCCCGGCGACCGCCTCAGGCAGCGATAAGGTCTATTCCTTACGCGCATGTCATTGCTTGGAGTCTGAAATAAGGTGAAGCCCATCGTGTTCTCTCGACATGCCCGCGATCAGATGGTTGAGCGTGGCGTTGACGAGGCCGAGGTTGTCGAAGCCCATTAGTTTTGGAGAATCAGCGCCCGCCAAGCGCGGTCGTCAAGCCTATCGGCGCAATTTTCAGTATAATAGGTCTTGGGGTGGGCAACGGTATGCGATAAAACAAGTTCTCGCCATCGTCGCCGAAGAGACGGATAATCTAGTCGTAGTGACCGTGTACACTTTCTATTTTTAGCCGCGTCCGGAGATGCAGTCAATGAAGATCACGTACGATCCCCAGGTTGATGCGCTTTACATCCGACTGTTAGACGAACCAGTCCAAGTTACCACCCACCGGCTCAACGAAGATGTCGCCGTGAACTATGCCCCGGATGGACGCATCGTGGGGATCGAGATCCTCGACGCCAAAGAGCATGTGTTCCGGCCTGGGGAGCAACCCCGAATTATGATTCAAAATCTGACTGCCGAGAGCGTCTAACCACCCAATTCCGCAGTCCCTCTTCTCAAATCCGACGAGTGGACGCGAGTATCCGATCGGAACCATCGAGGGGGACCCATCGGGCAGATGGTGAGTCCCTGACCCGCCGATCTTTCAAGATTGGTTTGCTGGTGCTGGAGCGACTCCTACTAAAATAACCCCACTGAAGGAGCGGTCGCTAACGGCCAGCGCCGGTCGCCAGGGTTACCGTCGTGCCGCTGCCCGGGCGAGAGGAGATGTGCAAAACGCCTCCGGCAAGCTGGGCCCGTTCCTGCATTCCCAGTATGCCAAGTTTGCCGTGGGTGGCAAGCTCGCCCAAAGAGGACGGAGCCTCAAAGCCCAAGCCGTTGTCTTTTACAGTTATCTGAAGACCTTCGCCGCCAAAGGTCATTGAGATTTCACAACGAGTTGCCCTGGCGTGCCTTTCGACATTGCGCAACGCTTCCTGCACGACTCGAAAGACGGCCAGCTCAACTTCCGGCGCTAGCCGGCACGGGTCGCCGGCCAACTCAAACTTGACCGCGATGCCGGTCGCCGCCGATAGGTCGGCGAGTAGCGATTGCACAGCCGGGACCAGTCCCAGGTCATCCAGCAGCGAAGGCCGAATCGAGCGAGCAAACTCCCGGAGTGAGGCAAGGATACGCTTGGCCAGTTCGCGTGTACGCTCCAGGTCAGGCGACAAGCGCTTGCTGGGTCTCTTGTGGACCGCTTCGGTGAGGGTATCAAGACTCTGGCACAAGACGACTAACGACTGCACCGCATCGTCGTGGAGGTCCCGGGCAATACGCCTACGCTCTTCCTCGATGGCGGCGGTCAGCCGTCTAGCGTACAGGCGCAGATGATCTTCGCCTTGTCGGATGAGATAAGCGTTTTCGACGGCGATCGCCGCCTGCGAGGCGACCGTGAGTAGCAAGCCCTGCTCTCTGGCGCCCAGGGGACCGTCTCGGGTGATAGCGCCTAAGACCCCCAAGACTCGCCCATCAATTTGCAGTGGGGCGGCGAATCCTCTCTCCAGGCCGACAGCTCGGCCCTGCTGGAAGACCTCTCGCGTCAGCACTTTGGCCAACGCGTTGTCATCTTTAGCTGGCTCCCCAGGTTCTTCATTCCACAGCTCCACCACGACCGATGATCCCGCGCCGGCGGCGTCTCCCAGCGAAACCCACGCTGTATTGAGGCGCAGACCGGCTGTCAATCTCCCGACTACTGCTCGCAGGGCGGTGTCCACTTGCAGGGAATGCCGATTAAGCTCGCCGGCGATGTCATTTAGGATTCGCAGTCGGTCGGCGCTCTCTTCGGCTGCCCGTCTATCTTGGATCTCCTGCTCGGCGAGTCCGCCGAGGAAAACGCCGGCCGTGACTATGACGAGTAGCACGACGAACTCGCCAACCCACTCATACTGGTGCGAGTGCCACAAGAACATATTCGGTATCGAAAGGATGAAGGCCATAATGCTGGTCAGGGTCCCACCCTCGAAGCCGAACCGCAGGCTCGCATAGATCACGGGGATGATGTAGGCAGTTACCGGAACGACGTGGAAACCCCGGTCGTCGCCGAACCAAGCGCTGAACTCGACCAGGTAGTGCGCCAATGTCACGCCGGCCACCAGTCCCTGAGTAGTCCAGAAGCCGCGATCATGCAATCGGGTGGGAACTAGCCTAGCCGCCGCCACCAACACGCTGCCGAAACGTCTTAGGGCAAGGTAGCTACGGTCTACCGCGTAGGCTTTAGATGATGACATCGCTGCTAGCTGCTTTCCTGATTACGAAGGTCTTCCATTCTCAGCAGTCCAAGGGAAAGGCCCTTAACGACGGCTTCGGTGCGCGAGGCCACTTCGAGCTTTTGAAAAATATGGCTGAGATGAAGTTGAACGGTGCGATGGCTCAGGTGGAGCTCGCGGCCTATCAGCTTGTTGCTCAGCCCCTGGGCTGCTAACCGCAAGACCTCAAGCTCTCGATCGGTTAGTGGGTCAAGAGGTTGCCAATGGATTGGCGGCTGGGGCCGGGGCCGCATCCGTCCCACCAGCTTGGCGACTACGGCCGGGTCGATCACCGCTTCCCCCCGGCAGACGGCTCGAACTGCCCCGGCCAACTCGCGGCCCCGGACGGTTTTGAGCAGATAGCCCGCTGCCCCCGCTTCGAGAAAAGCGCTGATGTATTGGTCGTCATCGTAGGCGGTCAGGATCAGCACCCGCGTCTGCGGGGAGATGGCCTTGATCCGACGGGTGGCTTCGATGCCATTCAGCAATGGCATCGCAATATCGACGATAGCCACATCCGGGCACACCTTCTCGGCAAGCCTCACCGCCGCCTCGCCATCGGCGGCTTCCCCCACAACGTCGATGTCCTTATAGGCCTCTAGAATACGCCGAGTTCCCTCGCGCACCACTGTATGGTCCTCGGCGATAATTACTCGAATCGGCATGCTACTAGCCTTCCCTTCGCCACACCTATGGCCTACTTCCAGTTTACTCACTACCAACATAATATGCATCAGCGTAGACGGCATTTCCTGGTACGCGCTTCGTGTATCCAGACATCCCCGTCTACTAGCCAGATTGCCTAGTCGAGGTATAGGCGTTTTTGCCTATTGAATTCTGGCAAGGCGGCTGATTTCTCAGCCCCACGTTGTCGTTAGACTCTTACCAGATTGATCATACGACAAGGAGGGAGGCCAAATGCGAGTTCCCCGACGTAAGTTCCTGGCCGGCCTGGCCGGCTCGGGTGTAGCCGCCCTGG
>JBCLEL010000027.1:0-14205 GCA_038913435.1 Chloroflexota bacterium | reverse complement strand
GGTCAGCGATTAGCTTTCAGCCCAGAGCCGATGGCTAGCGGAATGGGGTGAAACACCTGATAGCTGATAGCTGACCGCTGATGGCTGATAGCTGACGGCTAGCGCAAATAGCGTCGTTGACGCCACATCCCAAACACCGCCAACGCCAGGCCGGCGATTGCCAGCGCGCCGCCGATAATCGCCAGCGCGCCGACCGGCGGCGCGTCCGCCGGCAAACCTACCTCGGCCGGCGTCATGGTGGGGACAAGCGCCGCCGGGATGCCCGTTCGGCCGGGCGCCGGCCGGCCGGCGGCTGGCGCGGTGGGCGAGGGCGGCGGCTCTTTCTCGACTACCTGGGTGCCGGCTCTAAGGACGGTAGGAGACCGCTGCAAAGATGGTCGTAGAGCGGGACTGATAGCCGTCGGCGTGGCTGGTTGATCCTTCGGCTGCAGGCTGGGCGTCGTTTCTCCCGGCTGGACGGTGGCGCTCGGCGCCGGCGACCCGAGAGTCGGACTTGACGCCGGCGGGCTGGGGGTATCGGTGGCTACCACAACTTGTGGGGCGCGAGTCAACGTCGCCGCCGGCGTGGGTTGACCTGGGACCAAGGTATGGGTCGGCGTGGGGGTCAGTACGACCGGCGTCTGAGTTGCGGTTGGCGAGGCCGGCGTGGGAGTGTGCGTCAGGATTATCGTCCGCGTAGCCGTCGCAGTTATCAAGACCGTAGTCCCACCGATCAATATTCTAGCGATGCTGCCCACCTTGATGGCATCTCCGTATTTAACTGTAGCGGAGACGCTACCCAGGGCGCCGGCCCGAACGTCAATAGCTATGTTGTCTCCACTGGTCGCTGCGAAAAGCGTCTGATAGTCCCTGGTGCGAACCCCGCCAACGTCGGCCGCCCAGACGCCACTGTTGGCCGTTAGAGTCGCCCAGAGGGCTGACTCTAACGGCGAGCCTACGCCATCGGCATCAACAAGCTTATAGATAACAAGCGCCGGCCCAACGCCGGCGGTATCGTCAGAGTTTCGGACCACGCCAGTTACCGGTACAACGCCGGGCGGGCTAGATGGCGTGTCAGGCAGCGTCACTGCCAGTACCACTCCCGTCGCCACCTCATCTATTACCGCCTCATAAGCGTAAGATGCCCCCTGTCTTAGGCCCACCACATCAAAGAAATGAATGGTAGAGTTGTCTAGGCTTTTCCTCTCAATCGCTTCGCTTGAACCACTGGAAGGCACCTGACCATTAGGCCCAAACACTCGCAGGGATGTCTTAGCATTGGTATCAGTCGTAAACACCACCGAAAAGCCAACGCCAGTTACGTTGACAGCGGTTGCTGGTATCGCGGCCCGAAGCTGGGTATATTTGTCCCCTTCCAGCGGCACCGCATAAGCGGCCGACAGGCTAGACCCGGCCAGTAGCGTCAGCATGATTACGGCCACGATAGCCGCTATTGGCAGTGCCGGCCTGGCGCTACCCGGCTTCAAAGCGCACCCGCTTTTCTATTGCCCGCCACTAGCAGCAGCGCAACCAACAGCAGTGAAAAGGCCGACAGCCCCTGGCCGGCCCAGACGCTAAGTGGCTCGAATCGAAACTCGATCTGGTGTTGGCCGGCCGGCGTTGTCACCCCTTGAAACATCAGGTTTGTCAGCAGCACCGGTCTTTCTTGGCCATTAACATAGGCCCTCCAGCCGGGATAATAAGACTCGGTAAAGACAATAAGAGCCGGAGCTCGTCCTTCATAGGTCGCACTAATGTAGCCTGGTCCATATTCAACGACGCTGGTTTCGCCCGGATCGCCACTGCTCAACTCTACACCAAGCCGGCGCCAGTCATCGGCTAGGACGACAGCCTCAACCGTCGGGCTGAAATCAGCCTGCTGCATCTTCGTCAACATGTCGTTCTCACCATCAGCTAGACGCACTCGTCCAACCGCGAATACTCGGTAGGTGACTTGCAGATTCTCGTACACTTTCACATCACCGAGGTGGCTGATCCGATAGCCAGGTGAGACCGCCACCGGCCTGTCAACCTGGGCCGGCCCATTTATCAGGCTGACCGAACGCAGAACCACTCTGCTACCACCGGCGTTTGATACACCTAGCTTGGCCGGATAGGTCGGCGCCGGCAGCTTCATCTTCACCTCGTAGGCGGCGCCAAGTTCAGGTCGCCCGGACCGGAGAAGCCGGCCTTGACGGGCGTCGAAATCAGTTGTGACCGAATGGCCGCTTTGGTCTGTAACCTCCATCCGTCCAACCGGCGGAGGTTGGCTCAAGCTAGCCGTGCTGACGATCAGCCCGACAGCGGTGGCTTCAAAGGCCGGCAACTCGGTCAGTTCGACAAGGCCGGCCGGCTCGACCGTCTGCTCAACCCCCAGATCATAATAGACGCCGTCCAACCACAGGTCCCGGGTCCGGTCCATCATCACGTATTTCACGTTCAACCAGCCAAGCAAGCCAGGATCAGGCGCAAAAGCGAGCTGATAGCGCAGCCGGCCATCCTCCAGCTCCTTGCCATCGGCGCGGAATAGCCGCTTGAGTTGCAGAAAACGTTTCAGCGGCAGCAGGCCGCCGTCATAACCATCGAGCGAGGCAAGCGGCAAACGCATCGGTAGATTAGGTTGAAAAGTCTCGCTGTATTTCAACGCCACAATATAGCTCTCCACCTGGCTCGCTGTCATATACAGACTCAGCGACTGGCGTAGCTGGTTCAGATCGCCGGGATCATAGGTAGTCTCGCCAACCGACAACACCCGGAAGCGTGAATTATCCGCCAGGACGTGGGCCGAGGCCGGCCGCAACTGTTGATAGGCGTCGGCCAGAATCGTCTGGCCTGAGTCTAATTGCCGGCTGGCGACCAGCAATTCGCCGGCCAGCAGCAAGAGCAGCAGGCCCGCTTGCAAGCGTGGACGCCAACGAATCACCGCCAGGCCGAGCGCCACGATCAGTGTCGCCACCCACCACCAGCCGGCCGGCCGCTCAACCGGGTGAGCCGGCGCTAGCAGATTATAAACGCCGGCCAGCGCCAGCAAGCCGAGCGCGATGCCGGCGGCCACGCCAAGCGTCCGCAGCGAGCGTTCCAGCCGGCCGACATGCTCCGCCCCCAGGCCGGCCAGCACCGAGGCGCCAAAGGCGAATAGAAACAGCCAGCGGGCCGGCGCCCGAAAGAGATCGAAGCCGGGCGCAACCTTATATAAGAGGTAGTAGAGCGGCGTGAACTGGCCTAGGGCCAATATCAGCGCCACAATGCACCACCCCAGCCAGAATCGTTCGACCCAGCCAAAGCGTCCGATCAATGCGACGACTGCCAAGACCAGGCCGGTCACGCCGATGTATCCGACGTACTCGCTGAAAGGCGCTCCGCCGGCCAACGGTGGTACTAATCCGACCAGCAAATCGAACGGCGGCAGAGAAAAGGCAGCCGCCTCCCGATAGCTCAGGCCGCCGGCTCGGATGGAAAGGCCGGCCAACTCTATTGTCGGCGCTAGCTGGGCTGCCGCCAGGCCGGCCGCCAGCAACAGAGCGCCGGCGATTGCCGCCAGCCGGGGCCAAAGCGCCGGCCAGGTAATTGCGTCCTCCGTAGGGGCGACCCGCCGGGTCGCCCCTACACGTCCGCTTCCGACAGCGGGAGAGGGGGACAAAGGGGGTGAGGGTCGCAGAACGACCCAAACCGAATAAGCCGCCAGCGCCCACAAGCTCATAAATAGCTGCTGACTATGACCGGCCAGAACTTGCGCCGCGATCAACAAGGCCAGCACCGCAACCGGCCTCAACCTCGGCCGCACGACCAGCAGATGTCCGACGCCAAGTATCCAGGGCAACCAGGCCGCCGCTTGAAGCTGGTTGAGGTGGCCGGACAACGTCGCCAGCGCGCCGCCAAAGCCAAAGACAAGGCCAGCCACCGTCGCGCCGGCCCAACCGAGACCCACGATCCGCCGGCCGAACCAGACCATACCCAGTGCCGCCAGCAACGAGTGACCGGCCAATTGTAGGCCGTATATATAGGGGACCGATCCCAACAGGAACGCCAGATTGAACGGGTAGTAGACGCCGGTCTGGCTGTTCGCCAGAAAGGGAACGCCGGCGAATGTGTAGGGATTCCAGAGCGGCAAGCGGCCGGCCAGCAGGCTCGCCGCGTAGTAGCTTTCGATAGGGTAGAAGTAGGCGAAGGCGTCGAGGTTGAAGTACATCCGGCCCAGGACGACCGCCTCGAAGTGGAAGGCGATGGTGAAAAGCAGGAAGCCGGCGGCGACCAACAGCCAGGGCCGGCGCAGAAGCGAAACGCCTGACAGGCCGGCGGAGATTGAAGGACGTTCATCAGACACTACACAAGTATAGCAACCAGCTGGAACAAGTCGCTAAACCGCGATAACGCTGCTCGCCGGTCTGCCCCACCAGTTCCATAACGACTACTACCGGAAGAAGGCCAGAATCGTGCTCTTCACCTATGTAAGACATTGCCTTACAATAGCCTTGTGGATGTTGTCGTTGAGACCTAGGAGGTGAATAAAACGACTAAACTTGAGCGGCGAAAAGAAACGGTTCAACCAATAGAACCCTTTGAGACCATAGAGGAGGAAGCCAAGTTCTGGGATTCCCATTCGGTGGTGGATGCGATCGACAAAGGAACCTTGGTTGGCTTCCATCAGGCAAAAAAGACGGATTCCCTCACTATCCGCTTTGAACCGGAGGACATCCAGCGGATTCGGGAGGAGGCTCACCAGCGTGGCATTGGCCCGACGACTCTCGCGCGGATGTGGATCAAGGAGCGCCTCAATCAGAAGAACTCTTTAAAACCCTCTCACGCCTCAAAGTGAAAGGCGATCGCGAATAGCAGGAAGCCGGCGGCGACCAGCAGCCAGGGCCGGCGCAGAAGCGAAACGCCTGACAGGCCGGCGGAAGATAAGTCGCGTTCAACAGGCACTGGCGAAGTATATCATCAGCGCCGAGAGGCTAAATGGCGCTACTCCAACTCAACCAGGCCGCTTTTGCCGCCGCTTTTGCGGACTAGCCGGATGTCCTCGATCCGCATAGCCGGGTCAATCGCCTTGGCCATGTCGTAGATGGTGAGGGCAGCGGCGGCGACGGCGGTGAGCGCCTCCATCTCGACGCCGGTCTTGCCGGTCGTCTTGACCGTCGCTTCGATGAGTATCCGCGACTGCTCGCGGTCTATGTCGAAGGAGACGGACACGCCGGTCAACATCAAGGGATGGCACATTGGTATGATGTCCGGCGTATGTTTGGCGGCCATGACCGCCGCTACCTGGGCAACCGCCAGCACATCGCCCTTCTCGACTTTGCCGGCCTCGATGGCCGCCAGCGTCGCCGGCTTCATCCGAACGGCCCCCTGAGCGGTCGCCTCCCGCACAGTGTCCGCCTTGGCCGACACATCAACCATTCGTGGCCGGCCGGCCTCATCGATATGGGTCAGATTGGACTGTAATGGCTTCTTAGCCGACATAATGCACTGATCCATCGGTGGTTGGTGCACCACCACGAATGAAAATCTAGTAGCAGGGGCGAGGCATGCGGTCAACCGTTGTAGGGCTTGGGCTAGCCTATACCGACCCTATAATGCTTTGTCTCTATTTAAGAGATGAGCGATGTAGCGCGCGGGCTTGTCCCGCGCCAGTCCTTTTCTGGCATCGCGAGTCACTGGCCGGGGGAAAAGCCCATAGAAGTAGGCATCTTTTTCCAGGCTTCGTCATCTCCAACAAAAATGCATTTCCACTATAGCTTGCCGGCCGGGTACGGCCCTCATCCCCTTTATCCCCTTTTCCCGCGCGGGAGAAGGGGAAATGATTAGTGGGGGACACCCCCACATCCCCCGTCAATGGCTTCGCCCCTGGCACCCCTTAGGGTCCGCCTCGCATAGCCTAAGACCGCGTTTGAGTTAACACTAGACCACCGAAAGGTGGTTATACAGGCAGACCTGCTGCGGGTCGGACGCCTCGGCCATCTCCCGATAGAGAGCCAGCGTTCTCCTGGCAACGTTGGCCCAGGTGAAGCGGGCGGCGGTCACCCTGGCGCCGGCCGCCAGTCGCTGCCACAGCAGGGGATTCGCTAGCATCTGCTCCAGCTTGCCGGCCAGCGCGTCTGGCTGCCGCCATTGGAATAGCAGACCGTTCCCGCCATCGCGCACTATACTTGGCAGACCGCCGGTCTGAGCGGCCAAAACCGGCGTCCCACAAGCCATAGATTCCAACGCGACCAGGCCAAAGCTCTCGTAGTAAGACGGGATCACCGTCACATCAGCCGCCGAATAGTAGTACGGCAGGCGCTCCTGTTCGACTGGGCCGGCGAACATCACCCGGTCGGTCAAACCTAGCTCTCCCACCAGCCGATAGGCTTTTTCCAGTTCGCCATCAACGCCGGCCCCACCGACGACGACAAGCCGTAAGTCTTTTGGAACAAAGGTCCGCTGCATCGCCTGCAATAGTAGGTCCAGACCTTTTACCGGGTCCATGCGGCCGACGAAAAGACCGATCTTGCCGCCATCAAGACCAAGCCGATTCCGCGCCTCTCCCTGGTCTATCGGCCCAAAAAGCGACCTGTTTACGCCACCAGGGATGACGCTTATCTTGCTGCGAGAGGCGCCGTACAACTCAGACATCAAGAGCCGCTCGTGCTCGGTGGCAACAACGATAGCGTCGGCGCTCTCCATCACTTTGGCCTCGATCAAAGCCCGCTTTTCGCTCTCCGGCACCGACAACTGGGCCTGGTTCTTCACCCGGGCCAGCGTGTGGAACATCGTCAGGTGAGGAATCTGCCAGCGACGGGCCAGGTGAACGCCGGCCCAGCCACTCAGCCAATAGTGGCTGTGTAGAAACTTGTATTTAATGAAGTTCTCATCGGCAAAGCGCACCACCCGGCAGACAAACTCCGGCACGTGATCGGCGATGGCGTCCTTAGCGATGTGCTTGACTTCACCGGCCGGCAGGTGAATCACCCTGGCGTTGTCGGCAAACTGAACGACTTGTGGCAGGCTTGGGTCGGTAAGCCTGGTAAAAACGTCCACCTCCATTCCACGCCGGCCAAGCTCCCGGCTTAATTCGCGCACGTACACATTCATGCCGCCGGCCTGCCGCTCGCCCAGCTTTGCCAAAGGACAGCTATGCAGGCTGATCATCGCGATCTTACACACTGACTAACTCCTAGGGGTCCGGCCATATGTAGGGGCAGGCCCCCGTGCCTGCCCTCGTACGTCGGAATGGGCAACCACAGGGGGTTGCCCCTACGATTACGACCGGCCCTCAGGGCCAGCCGGTTCCTCCATTGAAATTTGGTAGATAGGGACATCAACACCACCGAGATCGTATTTATAAGGCTCGTCGCCTTGTAAGAAATCGAAGCCTCGCTTCCCACGCCGGATCGCGTCCTCGATGCAAAATGCCTTTAGTAATAAACCCGCTGCTAGTCTCGAATATTCCGGATCGTAACCGCTGTTGTAGAGAAGCATCTCCAACTGGAAGTCAAAGCAGATGGTGGAAGCGATCCTTACGCCATCCAGTTCAAGGAAGTATAGCAGCGCCTCCCCAGATGGGATAAACGTCTCCATCAATCTGCCGAAGAAACCCACCATCTGATCGGTCATAAAGCCGGCCTTGTCCAGCGCGCTCGCTCGGTGCAGGCGGACGAAATCGTCCAGGTCGGCCGGCTGGTAGTCGCTCGGCGAGACGGCGTACCATCTCAGGTCGCCGGCGCTCTCCAAGCGCCGTATCTTGCGCCGCAGCTCGTGGCGGTCTTTTTTGTTTAGACTGGATACATACTCATCCCAACTGGCCGCTAGCTCTAGACGTGGCGATACATCTTCGACCTCACGTCGCACGTTCCAGCCGGCGTACTGTTCTCGCTCGCCGATTTGAGTATTTATCAGCGACTCAGGACACAGATTCCGTAGAACGATACGCGAGCCGCCCTGCTTTCTGATAGCGTCACAAATGGCCTCCGCCACGTCCGCCTCGCATCCCGGCTTGGCAAACCAGTCAAGGTAATCGGCGACCTCCTCCCCGCCGGCTAGACGCCAACAACCATCAGCTTCAAACAAAGGCGCGACGCCAATCAACTCGTCGGCATCGCGCACCAGTATCACCTTCAGTTGTCCATAGATACAACAGTCCCACCAAAGTGACTGCCATTTCCAACCAAGAAAGAACTGATTGGACCGGCTCTGGCTCAAAAGAGCGTCCCACTCGCGCTCCAGTCCCTTCAAGTCTTGGGTGATGCTTATGCTTAATAGAGTGCTACTCATTGCCTTGGCGCTTTGTTCCAGGTCACAGCCAACGCTGAAAATCTTGCGGGGATTTGAGCGACTATTCCGTCGCAGGGATCGAAGACTCTCGACTGAATTATCACCTTCAACCGGCAATTGGTTGCACAACTCACGAGGTGACTAGTGCATAATCAGGCGACCCTTTTGGGAATGGTGGAAAGATCTTCCGGTGGGCATCCAAACTGTAGAGCTGGGGCTTGTCCCCAGCCGAATTAGGTAGCGAGCGGGGGACAAGCCCCCGCGCTACGGGACCTTGCCGACAATGACGCACATCCAAAGCCTTTCCCAAAAGACTATCTTGAACTTGCACTAGGTAAGAAGGTTAGCTCCCGTTCATTCAGAACATGCGGATCAGTCAGGTCTAAGCAGGAGTATTCTAACACGCTATCGCCGTTCGTGGCAAGCTATTCCCCACCTTATATAGTTAATGCTGCATTGAATAAGTCGCCTTGGTCAAAGAATTAGGGGTTGTTATTACATCTACTATGTAGTATGATGTTTCTGCTACATAGGATGCAACCTATGTGGACTGAAGATTGACCGACCAGTGGGTGTATGGGCGACGCACGCGTCGCCCGCACAGAAATAGGAGACAGCCTAAATGGACCGAAGATTGACTGACCGCCAACAAGAAGCATTACGCTTTATCGCTGAGTATACAGAGGCTAATGGCTGTTCGCCCTCGATGGCCGAGCTAGGCAAGACACTCGGAATATCGGCAACCGCCGCCCTGGCCCACGTCGTCGCCCTCGAACGCAAAGGCTATATCAGACGCAATCCACGTCAAGCGCATGGGATCGAGATCGTTGACGCCGGCGGTGAAGACCAGGCAAAGCCGGTGTCATACAAGCTACCTATCGTCGGCGAGATTGCCGCCGGCCAGCCCATCGAAGCCTATGAGGAGCGATCCGAGCACATCTGGGTTGAAGCAAGCCTGGCCCGTAGCCCGAACAACTTTGCGCTGAGAGTGCGGGGCTACAGCATGATCGGTGACGGCATCAACGACGGCGATCTGGTGATCGTTCAACCGCAGAGCACCGCCCAGAACGGCGAAACGGTGGTCGCATTGGTCGGTGGTAACGGCGCGACCTTGAAGAAGTTTTACCGTGAGGGCGGGCGCATCCGGCTCCAGCCGGCCGCCCCTTATCTGGAGCCGATGATCATGACCGACGTGGCGATCCAGGGAATCGCCGTCGCCGTCATACGGCGCTACTGATCGCGCGCCACTCCCCCACATTCAAATATGAGGATGCCGTGAGCTTGCAGGCTCATCTAAGGGGGTGTGTGAGAAGCGGGTCTGCGTCGCCGGACTCAAGTCCGGGCGCTTGATGAGCGGCCTAAAGGCCGGCCAGGGGGGAGCCGAGGGGCGCAAGCCCCTTGGCCGGGGGGCTGGGGGTGTCCCCCAGTAGAAATTCCCCTTCTCCCGCGCACGGGAGAAGGGGATCAATGGGGATGAGGGCCGTACCCGGCTCACGTGTATGGCTTTCCACACACGCTCTAAGAGGACGAAAAACGGTAGGAGACAAGCTCCTACCCTACGTATAGCTCTCATCAAAGTAGCGCGCGAGCTTGTCTCGCGCATTGGATTAGGCTGGAGGTGGAGTCATTTTAGTAGGAGGATCCAGCGAATGTACCCAGATACCAAATCAGCCACCAGCGAGATCGAGCTGGCTATCGAACAGGCCGTTGGCATAGTTGCCCGGCGGGTCCACGCCGATGACGACCTAAGCCAAGAATTACGCCAGTAAGCCTGGGCCGCCGCGTTGGTGCTAGCGCCGGCCTTCGACCGCTCGCGCGGCGTCAGCTTCGTTGACTATTTGCGCTCGCAACTGCGTTGGAAGCTGCGCAACTACCTGCGGTCGGAAAGACGCCGGGCCGGCTTCGGCCGCTCGCAGCCGCTAGAGGAGGTTGAGATCGGATCGGGCCAGTTCGACCCTGCCAGAATGAGCGGCCTCGATCTGCGTTCGGCCATCCGCCGGCTGTCGCCGCGCCAGCGGGCCGTACTGGCCGCCAAATATCTAGAAGACAAGCGGACCGGCGAGATCGCCGCCAGCCTCGGCATCAGCCGCCAATCGGTCGCCGGCCTTTTGCGCCGGGCCCGCCGGACGTTGCAGGATACGCTGTCAGATGAACCTAATAGTGGCGGTTCGCAGCCCTCGTCTACCACCGATCATCGGTAACGAATGCCATCTGTTAAACTAGCGAGCAGGTAGCCAGCGGCCACCCATCCGGAGGTGGACCGGCTGACCGCGGAAAGCTAATTGCTGACAAGCTGCTCATACATAGCGCAGAGGTGGGGCTTATGCCACAGATGAACAAGATGGAGCGCGTGCGCGCCGCCGTTGAAGGAAGAAAGGTTGACCGAGTCCCGCTCTGCTTCTGGCATCACTTCAAGCCGCACGGATCGGCCCAGGCGCTGGCCCGCCTCACCGACGAGTTTTTCAGCGCCTACGACCTCGACATCTACAAGATCATGCCGGACCTACGCTACCCGTTTCCCGCCAACAGCGTACATTCAGCCGACGATTGGCAACTTATCACCGAGCTTGAACCCTCTCAGGGCAACTTCGGCCGGCTGCTTGACACCGTCGAGATTCTGCGCGACCGCGTCGGCTACGAAGCGCCGATCGTCATCACCGTCTTTTCACCCTTCACCTACGCTACCCGCTTCGCCGGCCGCGAGACGATCCTCCAACACCTGCAAAACAATCCGGTCCAGTTGCACCAGGCGCTGGGGACAATCGCCATCAACCTGCGCAAGTTCAACCAGGCCGCTATCGAGGCCGGCGCTGACGGCGTCTTCTTCGCCGCCCAGGGCGCCGGCGACGACACGCTAACCGAGCAGCAGTACGCCGAGTTCGCCCGACCCTACGACCTGATAGCTTTGGACGGCGCAGCTAACGGTTGGCTGACGACGCTCCATGTCCACGCCGCAACCGGCCTCAACATTGATCCATTCCTCTCCTATCCGGCGCCGGTCCTGAGCTGGAGCGACCGGCTGACCGGCGTCAGCCTGGCCGAGGTGCGCGAGAAGGCGCCGGACAAGTGTCTGATGGGCGGCGTCAACGAGCGCGGGGCGATCACCACCGGCCCTAAAGAGCAGATTCGTGACGAAATGCAGGACGCCATCGCCCAGGTCGCCGGCCACCGCTTCATCCTGGCCAACGGTTGCTCGATCCCCGACGACAACCCCGAACACCTGTTGCGCGCCGCCCGCGAGGCGCTGGATGAGATCGCCGAGTAATAAACTACGGAGGTAGGCGCTATGGCGACGGAAACCGAGCATTTCTACGTTGTCAAGGACGATCGCATCCTGAGTGGAGAGCCCATCATAAAGGGCACGAGGACGCCGGTGCGTGCGGTAGTTGAACTGTGGCGGCTTGGCTACGCTCCCGCCGAGATTTGCCGGGCGCTGCCTCACCTAACACCTGCTGCCGTCTTCGGCGCACTCAGCTACTACAGCGACCACCAAGAGAAGGTCAACGAGTACATCGAGCGTAACCGAGTGCCTGAGGACCTGGTCGATCCCCGGGCCAAGGAGCGGTGAGGGGTCAGCCAGTTACGAGATGAAGGCAGCTAGTAAGGAGGTGACCCGTGGTGACTAGCAATCACGAGCGAGTGGGCAAGGCGTTGGAACTGCTACGCGATGGTCTGCGGCCGTACATCGAGCGCTCCTTTCAGGATAAGTATGGCGCTACCTGGCGGTCCGAGGCCGGCATAGCCTTGCGTTCGGACCAGCCCTGGCAGGATTCCGACGGCGAGCCTAATTTCGACGCGGCCGCCTTGCTAATCTTGATGTCGAATCGCTGGAATGAGGTCTTCGCTTCGGTGCTGGGGTACAGCGAACCCAGCTACGTCAGCGAGCTGCGGACCGTACGCAACCGTTGGGCGCACCAGGAGACCTTCACCACCGGCGACACCCAACGGGCGTTGTACAAGATGGCGCGACTGCTCAGCGCGGCCTCCGCGCCGGAGGCGCAGGAGGTGATGCGCCTCCGGAACGAGGAGCAGCCGCAGCGAGAAGTCACCAAAGCCTCAGCGGCGCCGGTTGAGGGGCAGCCGAAGACTAGATTGCCATCCCGGCGCGAAGTCGTGACGCCACAGAGGAATGTCGCCAGCGGCCGGGACCTCACGAAGTTCACCGTCACTACTCCTCAGGGCGTCCGGGAACGGCTCGGGAAAGGGCGCGCAATCCTCATAGTGGTTAGGAGCCTGTGCGCGGCCGGGGTCCCGGTCGAAGATATCCAGAAGATTCTACAGACTGAACATCGCTACGGGTACGTGGTCGTACGCAGCGCGCCCGGCAATCTCGACGGCGCCACCTTCGTCGCGGCGGTGGCGGCGAAGAGCCAAGGTTGGGCCAGTAATCAAAGCAAGTTCCGCAGGCGTTACTTTTGTGCGGACGGGGATCTGGTCCGCACTGGCGGCCATACCTACGCCCTCACGAGCCAGTGGGGTTTGGATACACAACCGGCCATTGAGGCCCTGCTGCGGAAGTTCCCTGATCGAGGGGTCTCCTGTACGCCGGCCGGCGACTGATAGCCTGATCTCTCGCCCTAAGCGCCAGGCACTTCTCTATGGAAAACCCGCCAAAATCTAAAATCTAAAATCGTAGGAGCCGGCTATGCCAACCGAAGGCCCCGCAGTCGCCGAACCCGAAAACATCTTCGCGATGGCCCAGCGCCAGTTTGACGAGGCGGCCGAGAAGCTGAAGCTCGATCCCAACATGCGCGCGGTGCTGCGCGAGTGCAAGCGCGAGCTTACTGTCGCCTTTCCGGTCGAGATGGATGACCGCAGCATCCAGATGTTCCACGGCTACCGCGTCCAACACAACATCGCCCGCGGGCCGGCCAAGGGCGGCATCCGCTACCACCAGGACGTGACGCGGGACGAGATAAAGGCGCTCTCTATGTGGATGACCTGGAAATGCGCCGTTGTCGGCCTTCCTTATGGCGGAGCGAAGGGCGGCGTCGTGGTCAACCCGAAACAGTTGTCCGAGAGTGAATTAGAGAACCTCACCCGCCGCTACGCCGCCGAGATAATGATCCTGATCGGGCCGGATAGAGACATTCCGGCCCCTGACGTGAACACTAACCCCAAGATCATGGGCTGGATCATGGACACCTACTCGATGTTGCACGGCCACTCGGTGCCGGCTGTCGTCACCGGCAAGCCGATCAGCATCGGTGGCTCGGAGGGCCGGCTGGAGGCGACCGGACGCGGAGTCATGTACATGATACGCGAGGTATTGAAGCAATGGCCGGTCGCCGGCTCCCCTGTCTCGGTTGCGATTCAGGGCTTTGGCAACGTCGGCGGCACCCTGGCTTACCTTCTAGGGCGAGATAGCGGATACAAGGTCGTCGCCGTCAGCGACGCTGAAGGCGCTATTTACAATGGACAGGGCTTGGACATAAATGCAGTTCGCCGCTACAAGGAAGAGACTGCCTCCGTCGCCGGCTTTCCCCATGCCGACAAGATCACCAACGCCGAGCTGCTGACGCTGGCGGTTGATGTCTTAGCGCCGGCTGCGATGGAAAACCAGATCAACCGGCGCAACGCCGACCAGGTGCGAGCCAAGATCATCGTCGAGGGCGCTAATGGCCCGGTGACGCCGGACGCCGACCTCATATTGCAGGACAAGAAGGTAATAGTCGTGCCGGATATATTGGCAAACGCCGGCGGCGTCACCGTCTCCTACTTCGAGTGGGTCCAGGACCTGCAATCGTTCTTCTGGAACGAGTCCGAGATCAACTCAAGGTTGGAGCACATTATGACAAGGGCGTTCGCGGCGGTCGTGGCCCAGAGCGAGCGCTATCAGGTTGACCTGCGGACGGCGGCGCTCATGCTGGCGATTGAACGGGTGGCGGAAGCGACCAGGATCCGGGGAATATTTCCGTAGTCTCCGGCGAACGACTCTGCCCCGTCTCGCAGGGGTCCTTCCAGAGGAAGGACCTG
>JBCLEL010000026.1:0-14309 GCA_038913435.1 Chloroflexota bacterium | reverse complement strand
ACAAAACCGCCTTTGTGACAGCCTCACTTCCATCGTTAGCTGTGCGACCGAGGATTTGTCTGTCAAACGGGCATCGAGGTAATGCCGAATGAGTCAAGAGTTAGTTGCTATCGTAGCGATCGTCGTCGCGCTGGCGATATTGATGGCCGTTGCCCTGGCGATCAACTACCCAAGCCGGATGGTGTCCCACCTCACCGGCGGAGTCTATAAGCCGTTCGAGGAGTTGGTCGCCCTTTCGCTACTGCCAGCAGCATTTGGCGCGGCCGGCCTGGCGATCCTGGTGCTAATAGCGATTGTCTTGAGTCATCCATTTGATCTGACCACGATAGCCCGCGGGGAAGCCAATGCTGTGGCCCAGAGTTTGGTCGCTACGCCGCCTGCCGCGGTGGCAAAAGGGTCAGACACGCCAGCCGGCGCCGCAGCACAGACGGAAGGTATAGCTCTCTTGAAGGGGAAAGGTTGTCTGGCCTGCCACGCCTACGGCAACGAAGGGAGCAAGGCCGGACCTGGCTCTGAGCTATCTACGTTCGCCGAGCGCGGCAAGATCGCCGGGGTGATGGACCTCAACGCCGACAACCTCGCGAAATGGTTGGCCAACCCGCCGGCCGTAAAGCCCGGCACCCTGATGCCCAACTTGGGTTTGTCCCAGGCCGAGATCGAGAAGCTAGTTGCCTTATTGATGAAGCAGTAGCATCGGCCTAGTTGTTAACTCAAACGAGGTCTTAGGCTACGCTAGGCGGACTCTAAGGGGTGCAGGGGCGAAGCCATTGACGGGGGATGTGGCGGTGTCCCCCACTAATCATTCCCCCTTCTCCTCGCAGGAGAAGGGGGCAGGGGGATGAGGCGCCCCTCACTGGTGAAGGATCAGGGCAAACACCGAGGGCTGAAAAGCTATTTTGAAACGGTATTCCCGAAAATGTTGCCTGACTATGCACTAGGAAGGGGACACACCATCCGAAAATGCTGACCCAAATAAGAACCTCAATCGGACTGATCGCCCTCGCTTCCCTACTATTCACCGCTTGCCAACCGGCTCCCGGCCAGCCCACCCAACCGACGCCTACCCCTCGGCCGGCGGCGGTGAGCGTAGCCCGGATTCAGCGCGGTGACATAAAGGCTACGCTTGCTTACACCGGTGACGTGCTGGCCGGCGCACGGGTGAGCATACTGCCGAAGGTCGCCGGCCAGGTCACAAAGCTCGACCTGGAAGTAGGCTCCGCCGTCGAGACCGGCCAGGTCATCGCCGAGATTGACAAGGAGGCGATTGACTTGCAGGTTGCTGGGGCCGAAGCAGCATTACGCCTGGTTCAGGCCCGCCTGGAGTCCTTGCAGAGCGGCCCGCGTCAAGAGCAGGTTGCCCAGGCCGAGGCGAATCTGAAATCGGCCCGCGAGCGGCTAGCTGGAATGAAGGCCGGCGGACGATCTGAGCAAATCGCCCAGGTTGAAGCGAATCTAGCGGCGGCCCGCGAGAGATTGACGGCCTTGAAGGAGGGGGGTCGCAGCGAGCAGATCGGACAGGCCCGCGCCAACCTCAAGGCTGCTCAGGCCAGGCTTGACCAGCTACTGGCCGGCCCAACCGACAAGCAGCGCAAGGCGGCCGAACTCCAGGTCCAGCAGGCTAAAAACACTTTGAACGCCGCTAACGTCGACAAGGATGGAACTTGTGGCAATCCACGCAATCCGGACTATCTTTGCAAGGCGGCCGAGGCCCGCGCTTTTGCCGCTACCACCGGCGTTGACCAGGCTACCGCCCAGCTAAATGTTATAACCGACCCACCTACTGATGAGGCGAAGGCCCAAGCCAAAGCCGCGGTGGAAGCCGCTGAACAGCAATTGGCGCTAGCTCAATCTCCCTACAGCGGAGTGCAAAAGCATTGAGCTTTGTAGCGCAGGGGCTTGTCCCCTGCAGAGGGACGGGCGGGGCACAAGGCCCCGCGCTACTGTTAATACCGCATAATATCGCAACAAGCAGTAAGGTTGAGTAATGCGCCTCAATTATTATGCTCAATGCTGTACACCTCGCACGACATCGCTCAAGCCGAAGCCGCCGTCAAGGTTGCGGAACAACAACTAGCTCTTGCTAAGAGTCCGTACACCTCGCACGATCTGGCCCAAGTTGAAGCGGCAGTCGAGGCGGCATCCGCCCAGTTGCAACTAGCGAAAAACCCATACACTGAGACCGATCTGAAAGCAGGGCGGGCGGCGGTTGACCAGGCTAAAGCGGCCCATGAGTTGGCCAAGACGCAGCAGCGCGACGCAGCGGTAAAAGCGCCTATCACCGGCCTGATCGCTGAAAAGTTTGTGAATGCGGGAGCGATTGTCGGTCCAACGGTCCCAATCGTTAGCGTAGTCGCCGGCCCCCATGAGATCACAATTAATGTCGAGGAGAGCCGGCTTGGGTTGTTCAAGCCCGGCATGGCGGCGTTGGTCTCGGTAGCAGCCTACCCTGGGGAAACATTCGAAGCGGTGGTTAAGTCAATAGCGCCGACCGTTGACACCCGCAGCCGGACTGCGGCCGTGAGGCTGACATTGAAGGATCCCTCCGGCAAGCTCAAGCCTGGCATGTTCGCTCAGGTGAGCCTCACCTCGGCCGAACGCAAAGGGGCGCTGTTAGCGCCTATTACTACCGTATCGGGACGAGGAGAAAACGCCAGTGTGCTGCTGGTCAAGGACGGACTGATAAGCGTCCAGCCGGTGAAAGTTGGCCTCAGCGACGGACGATTCGTAGAGATCACCGACGGCGTCAGCGAAGGCGACCAGCTAGTCATTGGCAGCCACCCAGAACTGCGTGGCGGCGAGCGCGTCACCGTGAGTGAGGCGAGATAGCTGCTATGTGGCTCACCCGGGCATCAATACTCAGACCTCTGTTTATCGCCATGGTCATTTCCGCCATTGTGGTGATGGGGTTAGTTTCTTACACTCGGCTAGGCGTGGACCTCTTCCCAGCTATCAACTTCCCAGTCGTCAGTGTCTTCGTGGCGTATCCGGGCGCCAGCGCAGAATCAGTTGAAACTCTGGTGACGAAGCCAATCGAGGACTCGCTAGCCGGCCTGAACAATCTTGATTTCATGCAATCAATCTCCTCCGAAGGTCAGTCAATCGCAGTTCTGATTTTCACCGAAAAAGCCAATCCAGATAGCGCCTCGATTGACGTTCTACATAAGATTAACGCTATCCGCTCCCGACTGCCTAAAGACACCCTAACTCCTAACCTTGTCAAAGCCGATATCAACGCTTTACCGATATTGAATATCTCCCTGTCAGGCAACGCGCCGCCAGCGGAACTGTTCCGGCTGGCCGACGAAGTAGTAGCCGCTAGGCTCAAGACGGTTGATGGGGTAGCGGCGGTTGACGTGGTTGGCGGACGCCAGCAGGAGATCCGGGTAAAAGTTGACCAGGAAAAGCTGGCTGCCCACCGACTATCAATCCTTCAAGTGATCGCCACCTTGCAACAGGACAACCTGAATGTCCCAAGCGGTTCATTGATCGAGGCCGGCAAGGAGTTCGGGGTGCGGGTTAATACGCTGGCGGCGACACCCGCAACGCTTGCAAGTTTAGTTATCGCTGACACGCCGGCCGGGCCGGTTCGGCTAAACGATGTTGCGACGGTCGAAAACACCCTCAAGCAGCAGGTCCGGATCAACCGGACTGATCTGAAAGACAGCATTGGAATCCAAATTACCAAACAAGCCACCGCCAATACCCTGAAAGTGGCGGACGAAATCAAAGCTGAGATGAAGCAACTCCAAGCCGAATTGCCAGCCGGCGTATCAATGAGTATTGTCTCAGACGCCTCGATATTCACCCGACAGTCGTTGAACGGAGTTCGAGACAACTTGATTGAGGCGATCATCCTGACCGGCCTGGTCTTACTGCTCTTTCTTCACACCTGGCGCAGCACATTGGTCGTCCTGCTCTCGATTCCAACGTCATTGATGGCCACCTTCGCGATGATGTACGCCTTCGGATTTACCTTGAATATGATGTCAATGATGGGATTGGCGCTGGTGGTCGGCATCCTGGTTGATGACTCAATAGTTGTCCTGGAAAACATCTTTCGCCACCTGCAATTAGGTGACACTCCGCTCTCCGCCGCCTTGAACGGACGGTCGGAAATCGGACTTGCCGCTATTGCTATTACGCTAGTTGACGTGGTGGTTTTTCTGCCGGTCGCCTTCATGTCCGGCATTGTCGGCCAATATTTCCGCCAGTTTGGACTGGTGGTAGCCGCTGCAACGCTGGTCTCGCTATTCATCTCGTTCACCTTGACGCCGATGCTTGCCTCGCGCTGGTTCACCGGCCAGGAGAAATTGGGCGATTCGATCTTTGCTAAGTTTGGCCGCGCATGGGAAGCCGGCTTCGAGCGATTGAAGATCGCCTACACCGGCACGCTCGGCTGGTCGCTGCGCCATCGCTTCTTGGTGATCCTGGTTGGCGCTCTCAGTTTTGGGGTCGGGGTTGGTATGGTGATATTTGGCCTGGTGAGCACTGAGTTCTTGCCAAATGCCGATCAGAACGAGTTTACCATCGTCGCCGAGATGCCAGCCGGAACTACGCTAGCCGATACCGATAGAGCTGTTGCCAAGCTGGAAGAACAGCTTGCTACCTGGCCGGAGATAGACAATCTGTTCACCTACGTTGGCGTTGGCGACAGCGTAAACGCTCCGAGCAGCCGGCTTGCGCGTGTCCAGGTCAATCTGATAAACAAAAATGAGCGTCGCGCTTCGGCCGAAGAATTGGCCGGCCGCATTCGTGAGTTGGATGGGACTATACCCGGCCTGAAGCTGCGCGCTCAACTACCGACAATCGCCGGCCCAAGCGGTCAGCCAATCCAGATTCGAGTCCGTGGCGATGACGCGACCAAGTTGGACGAGCTAGCCGGTCAAGTGGAAGCCATCGTGCGCAATACGACGGGCACAATGGACATAAGGAACAGCGGCGAGAGCGGCAAGCCGGAGCTTGAGATCACGCTCAACCGCCAACTCGTCGCCAACCTGGGATTGACATCGGCCCAGGTCGCTTCGACAGTCCGTAGCAGCCTGGCTGGCAACGTGGCGACCCAGTATCGGCCGGCCGAAGGAGCGGAAGTTGACGTCAGAGTAGTGGCCATTGACGAGGATAACGCCTCAATGGAGGCGGTGAAAGCGATCCCATTAGTCGCGCCAACCGGCGCAGTGATCCGGCTGGATCAGATCGCCTCGGTGGAGAACCGCTCGGGCCCTCCTCAGATTAACCGCTACAATCGCCAGCGCCTCATCACCATCAGCGCCGGCGCCTCTGGTCGCGCGTTGGGTGACGTGACAAACGACTTGCAGCAAGCATTTTACCGAATGGTTGTGCCACCGGGATACAGCGTCTCATTCGGTGGCGCCACCCAAGCGCAACAGGAGACTTTTGCCCAGTTATACCAGGCGCTGGGACTGTCAGTCATCCTGATATACATGCTGATGGTTGCGCTCTACGAGAACCTTTTGTATCCGTTCGTCATTCTATTGTCGTTGCCGCTGGCCGTCGTTGGCGCGATTGGCGCCTTGCTGATCACCGGCAACACACTCAACATGATGTCCATGATCGGGATGATTCTGCTGACCGGCTTGGTCGGAAAAAACGCGATATTGCTGATTGACTACACCAACACGCTACGCATTCGTGGTTACCAGCGCGAACAGGCCCTGCTAGAGGCCGGCCCTGTTAGGTTGCGCCCGATCTTGATGACCACCGCGACTATGGTAGTCGCGTTGATGCCGTCCGCTCTGAAGCTTAGCGAAAGCGCCGAGTTGCGCTCGCCTTTGGCCATAGTGGTGATTGGGGGCTTGCTCACCTCGACGCTGCTCACCCTGCTCATGATTCCCGCTATGTACACCGTCTTCGACGATCTTCAGAGCGTAGTGAGAAGACGGATATTCGGTATGCGGGAGGACCAATCCAGGGCTTTCCGGCCCGTTCAATCGCTAGAGCCAATCGCCGGTTCAGCGCCGGAGGGAGATAAAGGCGCGACTACGCGGTGAACGACGGTTCGCGCTGAACGCTGACGGTTGACTGCCTCTGAGTTTGAAACCGCAGCAGGCGCATGCCGTTGGCGGTGACCAACAGCGAAGTGCCCATGTCGGCTAAGACTGCAACCCACAGGCCGGCAATCCCTAGCGCGCCCAGGACTAGAAACAGGCCCTTGGTTGCCAGCGAGATCGCGATATTTTGACGAATAGTCCTTAGCGTCGCCTGACTTAACGCAATGACCTCCGGGACTTTTTCTAACTCATCCGCCATCAGCGCGATGTCGGCCGTCTCCAGCGCAACGTCCGATCCAGCCACCCCCATCGCGATGCCAACCGTGGCCGCTGCCAACGCCGGCCCGTCGTTCACCCCATCGCCGACCATTGCCACCGGGCCATATCTAGCCGTCAACTCATTGATCGCGGCCACCTTATGCTCCGGCAGCAAGCCGGCCCTTACCTCATCTACTCCGACCTGCTCAGCGATGGCTTGGGCTACGCGCTCGTTGTCGCCAGTTAGCATCACCACCGGACGTATCCCGGCTCGATGCAGCGTTTCGATTGTCGACCGCGCCTCTGGGCGAATCTGGTCCTGGACGGCGACTAGTCCGATGCATCGGCTGTCCACGGCGACCAATAACATGCTGCGGCCAGCCGACTCGTGCCTGGCAAGCTGGTCAGTCAGTTCGCTGGTACCGATGCCCAATTCAGCCAACAGCCGCGCACTGCCAATGTGACAGACCTGCCCGTCAATGATAGCCCGCGCTCCACGACCGGTCAGCGAGGCAAAGTCATCGGCCGCCTCGATAGCCTTGCCGGCGTGACGCTGGTAGCGCTGAATGGCTAAAGCCAATGGATGGCCTGACTGGCCCTCAATGGCGCCGGCAACCCGCATAACCTCTTCCGCCGAGGCCCCATCCGCCGCCACAACCTCCACCACCTCCGGCCGTCCATAAGTCAGAGTGCCGGTCTTATCGAAGGCGACCGCCTTGACCGCGCCGGCCGCCTCCAGGTAGGCCCCGCCCTTTATCAGCACGCCGTCTCTGGCCGACCGGGCGATGCCGGCGACTATTGACACCGGCGTTGAGATAACGAGCGCGCAGGGGCAGGCGATGACCAGCATCACCAGCGCCCGATAGAACCACGGCTCGAACGGCTGGCTGAAAACCAGCCAGGGCGCCAGCGCAATAAGGCCGGCGATAACCAGCACGGCCGGCGTGTAGCGGCGGGCAAAGCCATCTACAAAACGTTCAGTCGGCGCTTTCTTCGATTGCGCCTCCTCTATCAGGTGAACGATTCGGTTGATCGTATTCTCCTGATAAGGCTTGCTAACGCGGACTTCCAGATAGCCGTCGCTATTGAGGGTGCCGGCGAAGACCTCATCGCCGGCACTTTTTGCAACCGGAGATGACTCGCCAGTGATTGGCGCCTGGTTCACCATTGAGCTACCGGCGATGACCCTTCCATCCACCGGCATGCGTTCGCCTGGCGATACGACCACTATGTCGCCGACCTGTATCGCGTCGGCCGGCAAGGTCACTCGTTGGTCTCCGCGCCTGACTCGCGCCTCGGCCGGCGCTAGCGTCATCAACGCCCGAACGGCGTTGCGGGCGCGGTCCATTGTGTAAGACTCCAACGTATTCCCCAGGGCAAAAAGGGTCATTGCTACCGCCGCCTCTCCCCACTGGCCAATAGCGACTGCCCCAATCGCCGCCGTAGACATCAAGACATTCATATCAAAGGCGCCTGAGCGCAGCAGCGCAAAGACGCCGCTTCGGGCGACGTGGTAGCCGGCCGAGATCAACGCCAGCGCGAACAGTATCTGGGGTATCCCGGATAAGCCAGCCAACATAGTTATCAGGCCGGCCAGCGTCAGCAAGCAAGCTGCGGCGGACGCTATCGCCCGCCGGTTGCGGAGCCAGAAGCGCTGTCGCGCCTCCTCTGCGGACAATCGCTTGCCAGCTACAACAGCGCCATAACCGGACTCTTCCACCGTTGAGATGATTTCGGGAACGGTAACAGCGTCATCGTGTGAGACAACCATCCGGCCGGCGGCAAAGCTAACCTCAGCCGATTTGACGCCTGGCATCGCGCCGACGTTGCGACCGATGGTGGCGGCGCAGTCAGCACAGTCCATGCCGGTTATTTCAAGCACTGTCGTGCCATAATGTTTGTCACCCGCCTCGACTGCCATATCAGCCCTCCATTTTGGATTTTAGATTTTCGATTTTGGATTGGGGCGGTGGGGCCTGATAGCTGACTGCTGATAGCTGACTGCTGATAGCTGACTGCTGACCGCTGATAGCTGGTTCATCCTCGTGTCGCACGTGGCTCAGGCAGACGTTCAGGAGCAATTGGATGTGGGCGTCATCCAATGAGTAATAGACCATCTTGCCCTCGCGCCGGCTCTTGACCAGCCGGAGCAACCGCAGTTGGCGAAGGTGCTGGGAGACCGCCGACTCCGAAACGCCAACGACCGCCGCCAGATCGCAGACGCACATCTCTTGCACGCGCAAGGCGTAGATCAGCTTCAGGCGCGACCCATCGGCAAGGGCCTGGAAAGTCTCGGCCAGCCGAAGGTAGGTCTCATCGTCAAGCATCTGCCGGCGGGCCAGGGCGATCTTGCCGGCGTCAACCGACCTGACCTCGCAGGCGTTCTCGTTGATAACGGTTGATAGCAATGTATGTTCGACCATACTAGCCTTCCCCAATAGCTAATCAATTAAGCATACACTAAATCATCATCCACAATTTAGCAGACCTTCAGATCGTTGTCCAGCCACAATATTGGTTTTGCGACTCTGCAACTTGCGCCACTTGACAAAACTGACCAATATACTAAAATGCGTATGATGACGGATGGTGACTGGTCAATTGCTTATTACGTTGAAGACAATGGCCGTGTACCTGTCCGCGAGTTCTTAGCCGAGCTTGATCAGAAAACCTATACTCGTTTCCAGTGGTCGTTGGAGCAACTGCGCGTCCGTAATTTCCGTGCACGCGAGCCACTAGTTCGACACGTCGAAGGCAAGATATGGGAGCTACGCGAGGAAAGCGCGGCCAACATTTATCGCATCCTGTACGTCTTCAGCGGCCGGCGCCAGATAGTTCTATTACACGGCTTTCAAAAGAAGACCCAAAAGACGCCGCGTAGGGAGATCGAGATTGCTCTCAGGCGACTCGCCCGCTTTGAAGAGCAGGAAGGAAGTGAACAACGATGACTATGACTGAAAAGAAATACACCCAGAAAGATGGGCAGAGGCTCTTTGAGGAGGACAGGCAGCGTATGCTTGCCGACCCTCAGCTTCGAACCGTCTACGAGGAAGAAGCGGCCAAGAGCGAGCTGTGGCTCCAACTGGTCGAAGCCAGGCAGGAAGCCGGCCTGACACAAGCGGAATTGGCTAAGAGAATTGGAGTTTCCCAGGCCCAGGTGTCCCGTATCGAGAAGCGCGGCTACGACGCCTACACCCTCAACACTCTTCGTCGCTACGTCCAGGCGTTGGGCGCGGGATTTGCCCTCGAAGTCAAGGTCCGCCAAACCGAAGCCGCCGAGAAAGTCCCCGTCGTCGCGACGTAAGAAACATGGCCGACCAGGGTCTACCGACTAGCTTGCACTATTTCGGAGTCACTTAGAGGTCAATACGGTGCGGATTGACGATTGCAAATCTTTCGTCAGCTTACGCCAGCCCGATTCGTCATCGTCATAGGGGAAGTATCGGATATGGGCAATATCAAAAGGCACATCTTCTTTACGCTGGGTAATTATTATCACTGATTTCCCAATAGTGTGAGCTAGACCAAGCTCGTAAAAAACATTAGGGTTCTTTCCAGTAACGTCAGCGATTATTACCCTAGCAGTGGCTATATTTTTCCAAATCTTCTCCATAATCGGCGTCGGAGAAAAGTCTTCGTCAGCTCGTAGTGCCTGCAAGCCAGTGTTACTATCTTTGACTGCTGGTTCTATGACATTGTCGTAAAGCCTGTTGAACTGCGGTTGAAAGGGCATCAACACAAAGCATAGTGTGTCGTCCAGATCCATATCTTCCAAAGTAGTCGTGAAGATTGGGTTGAAGGAGATTGGATGTTGCCGCTTTTCCAACTTTACTCTAATCTCCTCTGCAAGATTCTTAGCCAACTCGCGAAGATTACCCTCCCTTTCGCGTGCGGACTGGTCAATGAGGAATATAGGAATCTCGAACGCGAAGGTATCAGTCCACCCAAGCTGGCGCTTGACCTCATTCACCGCTCGGTCGAGGGTGAGGTCCGAATCGTGACGCCAATCCTGAAAACGCAGAACTGCAACTCCACCTGTTAGAGTTGAGTCGACGCATAATAGCCGCTGTTTGGCCAAAGCAAACACTGCGTTAAATGGTCGGAAAAGGGGAAACTCAAACCTGGAAAGATCCCGTCTTTCGAGGGCGTCCACTGAGTATTCGGCTAGTTCCGTAACTAACGCTCGTATCTTGGCCTGGGTATCGTCGCTTACATCACCGCCCACGTTTGATATTGATGGCCATATCCGAGATCCCGCTGGAAATTGCAGTTGTTCATCCACGCTGCATTATCCTGTCGTAAGTTGATCAAGACTTAAATATTGGCACGCTGAGCGTCTGACTTACCCGCCGGCGGCCGCCGGCGGCTGGTAGCGGAAGACCATGGTGTACAGCTTGAAGTAGTAGCCCCGCATTGCCAATAGCTCGTCGTGGGTGCCCATCTCGACGATCCGGCCGTGGTCCATCACTACTACCAGATCGGCCTCTTTGATCGTTGAGAGACGATGGGCGATGACAAAGGCCGTCCGGCCCTTCAAAATGGTCCGTATAGCCTCTTGGATCAGATGCTCGGTCCGGGTATCAATGTTGGAGGTCGCCTCGTCCAGCACGATGATCTTGGGATCGGCGATCAGGGCGCGGGCGAAGGAGATCAGTTGGCGCTGGCCCATCGAGAGGCCGACACCACGTTCGTGAACGTCGGTGAAATACTTAAACTGCGAGGCCATGATGAAATCGTGGGCGTTCACCGCTTTGGCCACCGCGATGACCTCTTCGTCGGTCGCGTCCAGCCGGCCGTAGCGTATGTTCTCCCTGATGCTGTCCGAGAAGAGGAACGGGTCCTGGAGCACGATCGCGATCTGGCGGCGCAACGACTCCATCCTGACATCGCGTATGTCAATGCCGTCAATCTTGATACTGCCCTCGGTCACGTCGTAAAAACGGCTGATGAGGTTGATGATGGTGCTCTTGCCAGCGCCGGTGTGGCCGACCAGCGCAACCGTCATGCCGGCCTTTACGTGAAGGCTGACGTCGCGTAGGACTGGCGTCTCACCGTCATAGGTGAAGCTAACGTGGTCTAAGACCACTTCACCCTCTATCGGTGGGATCGGCTTGGCGTCCGGCTTGTCGTTCACAAACGACTTCAGGTCAAGCACCTCAAAAATCCGCTCGCCGGAAACCATCGCTGATTGAAAGATCGTGTAGCGCATGCTTATATCGCGGATTGGCTCGAAGAACCTCGTCACGTACAGGATGAAGGCGACCAACACGCCGGGAGTCATCTCTTGTCCTAGAACGAGGTTGCCGCCATACCAAACGATCAGCGCGACGGCGCCGGCGTTAATCATCTCGACGGCCGGTGTAAATTGAGATGCCAGCTTTACCGCCCGGTCGCTGGCCTCGAAGTACGAGTTGTTGATGCGCTCGAACCGCTCAAGGTTATATTTCTCGCGGGTGAAGCTCTGCACGATCCGCACGCCGTTCACGTTCTCGGCCAGGTTCGAGACGGTGCGTGACCAGATGCGCCTTACCTCTCGATAGGCGCGGCGGGCGCCAGCGCGCCAGTAAACGGAGAAAATCACCAGTAGCGGCACTACGGCGTAGGTCAGTAAAGACATAGTTGGATTCAAAGTAAACATAACTATGATGATGCCTACTACCGTTAGCACATCGCCAATCGTCATAATAAGGCCGTTGGTGACCAGTTCTTGCAACGAGGTCACGTCGCTCTGCAACCTGGAAATCATCCGACCGGCCTCGGTGCGGTCGAAGAATCTCAGGCTCAACCGCTGGATATGGCTGAACATATCCATCCGAAGATCGTGCAGGATCGTCTGGCCGATCTCGGTCATCAGATAGGTCTGGAAATACAGGGCCACGAAGCCGATGCCTGCATTCGCCAAAAAAATCGCCACGATCAGGTATAGACCTGTCAGGTCACCACTGAGGATCGGGCCATCAATCGCCGCTTTGATGAAGTAAGGCGCCGCTACCTGTGTCACGCTTACTACCAGCATGGCCACCAGCGAGAAGATGATCTTGCCCATCACCGGTACCAGATAGGCGCCGAGGCGAGCGATTATCCGGTGGTCATAGACCTTGCCCACCGCGTCAGCGTGCTCGTCGTCAGAGCGTTCAAGAAAGTAGCCTGCCTGGCTAGCGGTTGCCGCTCTGGCCATCGTCTAACCAACCCTTTCGGCGGCCATCGCCGCCTCGACTCGTCGGGCCATCTCTTCCTGGTCACGCAATTGGCTGCCATAGATCTCGGCGTAGTACCCGTCTAGGGCCAGAAGCTCGTCATGTCTTCCACGTTCGACGATCTTGCCGCCAATTACTACCAGTATCTGGTCTGCCAATTTAACGGTGAGCAATCTCTGCGCGATAACGAAGGTGGTTCGCCCCTTCATCAACCGAACCAGGGCCTGCTGGATAATGTACTCAGTCTCGGTGTCGACGCTGGAGGTTGCATCGTCAAGGATAAGTATTTTGGGGTCTTTGAGCAGGGCGCGGGCTATTGAGATGCGTTGGCGCTGGCCGCCCGACACGGTAGAACCGCGTTCACCGACCCGGGTCTGGTAGCCTTCGGGAAAGGACTGGATAAAGTCATCGGCTTGGGCTGCCCTGGCTGCCGCGACAATCTCCTCAATCGGCGCAGCCGGCCGGCCATAAGCTATGTTCTCGGCAATAGTAGCAGAGAATAGGAAGGACTCCTGCTGCACAATCCCAATGTGCGACCGCAAGGACTCCAAATCCAAGTCGCGGACATCGTAACCATCAACCGTTACTCTTCCCGAAGTAACGTCGTAGAACCTGGGTATCAGACTGACGATGGTTGACTTGCCGGCGCCGGTTGGACCAATGAAGGCAACAACCTGTCCCGGCTTGGCCTCGATGGCGATGTTATTCAGCACCTCGGGACCTTCGCCGGTGTCATAGAAGAAACAGACATTTTCAAAACGAACGTAGCCGCGAACGTCATCGAGCTTAATTGCGCCGGGCTTGCTTTCGATAAGGTTCTTAATATCGAACAGCTCGAAGACGCGCTGACCCGATGCGACCGCCCGGGAGATCAGGTTAATCATGTTGCCCAGCCGGCGGATGGCCGGCGTTAGTTGCGCCATGTAGCCGGTAAACGCCACTAGACTGCCGACTGTGAGGCTGCCGCGGATCACCTCGCTACCGCCGTACCAGAGGATGATCGCGGTCGCCAACGCGCCAAGAATCACCAGCATAGGTAAAGTCCAGGCCCATACCCGGATAGGCATTAGGCTGAGTCTCAGATATTCGAGGTCGGCCGCGTCCAGCTTCTCGGTCTCCCGCGGCTCGCGGGCAAACGCCTTGACAACACGCACGCCGCCGAGGTTCTCCTGGATGACGGTGTTCACCCGGCTGAACTGGTCCCGCGCCCGCAGGTACATCGGGCGAGTCACATTACCAAACTTGATCGTTATCCAAGCTACAAATGGCAAGACGCTCATCGAGAGTAGCGCCAGCTGCCAGTCAAAGGTAAACAGGACTATCACCGTGCCGGCGAAAAGTATGACCACGCTGACAACGTTCATCATGCCTTGACTGACGAAGGCGCCGATAGTCTCGGTATCGGAGATAAATTGGCTAATTAGGTGACCGGTCTGTGTCTTGTCTTGAAATGAGAAGCTCTGTCGTTGCACCCGATCGTAGAAGTCATTGCGGAGGTCATAACGGACCTTCAAGGCTGCATATTCTGAGAAGTACGATTGGCCGAACAGAAACCCGCTTCTAAAGACGGCCAGGACCATCAGCAGTAATGCGATCCGCAACAGATAGCTCTGGTCAGCGCCGCTCAGCCCTTCGTCAATGACTAGCTTAATAAGGGCCGGAAAAAGCAGGTTGAGGATCGTTGCCATGGTCATGCCCACGTAGGACAAGACCATCGGCAACAAATATGGTCGGGCGAGGGCCAGTATTCTAGCGAGTATCTTCCACAAGCTATTTTGCCGGGCTGGCGGATCCGAGAGAGTTCCCCCAGGCTGTTTGCTAAGAATATGTGCGGCGCAACTAGCCT
>JBCLEL010000025.1:0-14308 GCA_038913435.1 Chloroflexota bacterium | reverse complement strand
GATGAGGGTTATACGCGCAAGAATCGGTTGGAGTTCAAGGTATAATGCCGGTTCTGCAATGAAAGACCATGGTTAGCAGATACCTGGAAGAAGAGAGGAGCGCCAACCATGACCTGGACATTTGAACGGGTGGCCGGCCCATTCGACTTTACCGAGGGGCCGGTCTGGGACGGAAAGGTCCTGCGCTTCACCGCCATCTACGACAACGAAATTAAGTCCTACGATCCCCGGACCGGCGAGTGCAGCGTGTTCGCCACGGACACCAATCGCGGCAATGGCCTGACCCTCGACCGGCAAGGGCGATTGTTGGTCTGCGAGGGCGGCGGACGGCGGATCGCTCGCTACGAGGCGGACGGGCAACGGGTCACTCTAGCCGACCGTTTCGAGGGGCGCCGGCTGAACCAGCCGAACGACATCGTCGTGGATAGCAAGGACCGAGTCTGGTTCACCGACCCGTGCTACTCGGACCGAGAGCAGATGGAGCTTGAGCAGGAGTCAGTTTACCGGCTCGACCCGCAGCCGGATGGCAGCTACACGATCAACCGGGTGACGTTGGACACTACCCGTCCAAATGGCCTGGCCCTGTCACCAGACGAGCGGACGCTGTATGTAGCCGAGTCGCCCCCAGCGCCGAATGGCAACCGCCAACTACGCGCCTATCCGTTGCAAGCCGATGGCAGCCTGGGCCAGGTGAAAATCCTGCACGACTTTGGCCCACATCGAGGCATAGATGGAATGAGGGTTGATTCGCAAGGGCAAATCGTTGCTTCTTGCGGTTGGACTACCAGCGGGCCCGGGCCGCGAATCGCCGTCTTCTCGCCGGCCGGCGAGGTGTTGGAAGAGCACCCCACGCCGACCGTCCCGACCAACTGCTGCTTCGGCGACGACGACCTGCAAACGCTCTACATCACCGGCTACGACGGTTGCCTGTACCGAGCGCGGACGAGCCGGAGGGGCCGGGGATAGGGGCAAATTGCGATTAGCCCCTATTTCATCACTGGCCAAAACTGCATTTGCCTAGCCGCCTCGGGTTGTAGCCCTACCATAGATACGACATGTGAAGGAAGAGGCAATGTCTCTAGGGCGCGAGGTTCCACCTTGATAGCCCCGGCTCCGTAAGACTTACCCACCAATGCCAAATTCGCTATGGTCTCAGGATCCCGGAGGACTCGGCATAGCTTATCAACGAAAGCCGGATCATCTTGGTGAGGATACACGCAGAGAAAGCTGGTCAGTGGTACTACTCCCGCAAGATTGCGTATGAATCGAACATTACGCCGGCCAAGATAGGCAAAGAGGATTGGTGGCGCACTACGGGTTTCCATTTTGTACCAGGGTCGTCGCGTAGCAATAAGTGGCCTTTTAGCAATTCCCGTCGCTTCCCCATTTTTCAGGTAATCACGTACAGCTTGAGGGAAGCTGTCTAGCGGCCGGCCGTCAGGACAAAAGAGCAGCGTGGGTCTGCCACTGGCCTCCAACTGCTTGATGGTTTCAACGGTTATCTCATCACCTATTACATCGCGGGTGCGGCCGATCGCGGGTTTTAGAAACTCTTTCGGCAACCCCAACACGACCGCTTGCTTGACAGACAGGAAGAAGAAATCGTTGGCGCCGGTGGCAATACCTCGTAATACCTTGGCAAAGTCTGCTAAGACTGGTCCACCAACCTCCTTTTCGACCGGCGCTCTTGAAAGACCGGTAGCTAGACCCTCTAATAGCTGACGGGTACATACTTGAAACGCGCTATCCGGCGTTGTATGAAACCCTGAAAGTGTCCACGCTTTGAGATCAGACTTTTGCGCTCTGATGCATCTGGCCCAAAGAAAGTATTGGTCGGGAGTTGTATTTCTTATCATAAAGATAATTGGGTTGGTATCTATTTGTGGGAACGGAGATGCCTCAGGCGAGAATGTAACTACCGCCTCCAGCCGATAATTTCTGGCAATCCAGTTCCACAATGTTGGCGCGAAGACGCCTTCGCAAGTGTCCGACGGCATAATGAACGCTAGCCGTCCATCTGCGTCAAGCAGTTGCAGAGCCCGCAGCAAAAAATAGATGTGGATTCCTGCACGTCCGTCGAGGTTTGTGCCGATAAGGTTGGTGCTAAACTGCCTCAACTCTGCTTTTAACGAACTGGATAGGCGATGGTGACGGATGTAAGGCGGATTGGCGATAATTGCCTTGAAAGGTCCTGAAGGAGGATGGAGAATGAAGTCGGTTATCTGGACTCCGGCCAAGTCGTCTTTCGACAATCCATTCTGCCATGCCGCTTGGAGGGCGCGCGGATCTATTTCCGTGCCCAGTAGTTTGAGGGGACGACCAACCTCACGCGCGATTTCCTTAGCAGCGCGGAAAAATGCGCCGGCACCCACCGCTGGATCAAAGATCGTGTCAGCGCCGCCGGCGACAGCGTAGCCAACCATGGCCTCTGCTACCCAATCGGGTGTCCAGAATTGGCCTTTTTCTCTAAGCGCTTCTCTCTCAGGACCATTCCTGGGAAGCTTCTGCCCGTGGTGCTCCATTCTCTAGTATTACCTGTTCCTTACCTGATTCCAGATACCTTGTCCAAAACTTGCAAGGCTTCCGAGTTGAGAACCAAACTGCCCCCCTCAAATCTTACATAGGGAAGTATGTGTCCGTTCTTGTCTTCGATATAGTCGGGGACTAGCTTTGGCTCCTCCCGCGCCTGCCCCAGTTGGTAAGCATAGTGGTAATAGATCTTATAGATGATTTTTGTAGTAGTAGCGCCTCCCGGCGCTTGAAACTCCTGCTTAGTGAGCTCGATTTTGCCACCATTGATTAGATCTTCGACATCGTTTAAGGCGATCCCGAATCCCACGTCAAAAAACAGATGCCATATATGAATGCTGATCTCCTGCTGCTGTTGCCACTCTAGCAACGGTATGCGGTCCTCGTCCTTGAGAATGATGGTAGGCAAAACCGCCGCCTTCTTCAATCCAAGCTGTCCGCCTAGTCGCTTCTGTGGGGTTAGTGTAGCGCCGTAATACGGCATGCGACTTGCTCGCCATAGACTATTTTCGCACTCAACCGCGATGATAGCCATTGAGAGCAGGCGCTTCATATAAGTGTCATTTTCAGATGTAAAGGGTAGCTCACTAATTCCTCCGATTTCCTGAATAGTCTCCTGCGCTGCCTGCCAATCTGATTTGCGTACGATCAGTAAATCAGGGCGCTTAAGACGACCAAGACCCGCTTTTTCCAAGCGTTCAAAATACAGTTCCAGTTCCCGCACGTTATCAGGAGCTGTTCGGCTAGGGCCGTATGGAAGCGCGAAGTACTGGTTCGTTTCGTTAACCGCTTGAACAATGCGTTCCTCACTCCAGACCCCTTGAGACCACCGCATTAGGAAGTCGCTTCCGCGCAGACGGCGCGGATTCAACAAGAAATCAGACCACGGAACAAACATTTGTCCCCTGAACTCGATCGTTAGGTCTTCGGCTGCCACGCTCAGAACCTTATCGAACAAGCCTAAACGATGTAGCATCCTCAACTACCTCCTACCTCCAGTCCTATCCCTTAGTCTGGGTGAGCGGCATATCTTAGCATTGATAGGCAAGGCGTTCACCCCTCCTCAACAAACTCCTCGACGAAGTAGCGCGGGTTCAACCGCTCGCCGGTGGCGCGCTCCAACGCCTCGTCCCAATGGCGGACGGCGCCCGGCCGGAACACCTTCTCCATCAGGAACCGGCCGGCCTTTGGATTGTCCACCAGCCCGCCAAAGTTTGCCACGATGTGGCGCTTCAACTGTGAGGCACTAAGCTCGCCCAAGATGTAGTTCTGGTAGTAGACCGGAAAGAGGGCCAGGTGGATCTTCGACGCCCAGTCCGGCGCGTTCCGCCTTTCCGGGCGAACCAGGAACTGGTGCTTCTCGACCAGGTCCCACCAGAGCGTGTTCAGGTCCTGCTTCGGATCAAGGTACATCGCCCGCTCGAAGTGGCACATCACCAGCATCCAGCGAACGAAGATCAGCATGCCAAGTCGCTCCTGGGCAAATAGCTCCGGCGCCAGCGCCTTCGCCCGTTCCGGCTCGACGCCGGCCACCTTCGTCAGCCACTGCTCGTCCAACGCCAGCCGGCCCATCAGCATAGCGATGGCCTCGGTCGAGAGAGTGTGAGCCGGCTGGCGCAATAGGAAAGGCAAGTTAGCATCGTGGTACTTGTCGTAGATGGCGTGGCCGAACTCGTGCAGGATCGTCTCGGCCCAGCGCGCGTTCGATTCCAGGTTGCAGAGGATGCGCACGTCGCCCTTGCGGTCAACGTCCAGGCAGAAGGCGTGCTGGTTCTTCTTGTCGCGGGCGTACATATCGCTACGGGCCAGGATGTCGGCGATGTCCAGGCCGAGGCCGGCGAAGGTGAGGGTTGCTAGCTCCTCCAGGTTGCGGCCGGCGAAGAGGGCATCCACCGCTGGGTTGGAGGCTTGCGGCGGGCGTTGAAAGAAGGGGTCGCCGTAGTGCCAGGGCCGCAGGTCTTCCACCTGGACGCCAAAATGGGCGGCCAGCCGGCTGTCGAGATCGGCCTTGACCTGGCGGAACGGCGCCGCCGTCAGCCGGTCCAGCTCGTCCAGGATACCGAAGAGCCGGCTCTCCTCAATCTCAGCCAACTCAAGGTTTTGCAGGTAATAGTCGCGGAAGCCCATCCGGCGGGCAGCCTGGTTGCGCAGCTCGACCGTCTCCAGCACCGTCGCCGCCGCCTGTTGGCCGATCTGCTTGCCGGCCTCCCAGGCCTCCTTGACGGCGGCCGAGTCGGTCTCTTTGTTCAATATCTCGATCAGTTGGTTGTCGGAGAGGGGCCGGCCCTGGTAGATGCCTCGGTAGTTGTTGAACGCGCTACGGACTTTCTGCTCGCGTTGGGTGATCGCGTCAATGGTGGCGTCGTCCTGTTGGCCGCGGGCGAAGGCGAGGTAGGTCAGGTAAAGTTGCCGGGCCAGCAACGGCTCGGCCGGCGGCAATTGCTCCCACTCCTTCAGCCGGCGGTAAGCCTCCTTGTCAGCGTGGAGGCGCATCAGTTGAGCCTGCAACTCGGTCGCCCGGGCCTCAGCCTCGTCGCTGCCGGTTGTCGCCGCCTCCCAATAGGCCAGCGACTGGTCGCGGGACAGCGGTTCGATCCTGGCGACGTATTCGTCCAGGAACTTGCTAACTGCCAAAGTCATGTCAGCCATTATTGAAAAGCACCTCTTTGGAAACAACGTTGAAAGCGCCGGCGATTCTAGCAGCGACAGTATAATGCTTGTAATAATGTCACAAGAGGCAAGGGAGTACAGAAATGAGAACCTTTACAGCCTATGTCGAATGGGACCCGGAGACCAAATTGTATGTGGGTATTGTGCCCGGAGTTCCTGGCGCTCACACGCAAGGGGTTACCCTGGATGAACTCCATGAGAACCTCAAAGAGGTTCTGGAGCTGTGTTTGGAGGATTACCGGGGAGCGGAAGATGATTTGCCGAAGTTTGTTGGCTTGCAGCAGATTGAGCTAGCGGGTTGACCCGCCTTCCGATTGTCAATTTCAAGACTATGGAGAGGGTCTTACTACGCTTAGGGTTTCGGCCCATCCGGCAGAGAGGAAGCCACATTTTTTATCGTCATTCTGATGGCCGGACAACTACCGCTCCGAATCATCCTGGGAGAGACCTTGCTCGCCCGATACTCCGTGAAATCCTCAGGGAGATCGAGCTGACGCCGGACCAGTTTAGAGAGGAATTGGAGAGGCTTTAAGGCCCATGTTGTGAACCTAGTTGAATCTCTCTTGCCAAGAGGTCTATTGATAACCAAAAGCAATATAATGGCTGAGAACCACATCTCAGCAGGTAAAGAGACGGAGAATGAAGCTCATCATCGCCATCTATCAGGATGAGGCCGGAATGTACATCGCCGAGTGCCCGGCCATCCCCGGCTGCGTGAGCCAGGGCAAGACCGAGGCAGAGGTTGAAAGAAACATTCAAGACGCTATCAAGGAGTGCCTGGCTGTCCGGGCCGAAAAAGGGATACCGTTGACTATAACCACCCGTCAGGTCGAGGTGCCAGTATAGTCTGCCACTTCCCGTATGGCGACCAAGGGAACAGACGCTCCAAGCAATTGTAGGGTCTAATACGAGACGGAGGAAAGGTATGCTAGATCGGATAATGCACGAGATCGCTGATCCATACTACGAGCAGAATTACGCAAATGATGGTCAACGCTTCATCTCCTGGTACCTTCGACGAGTCTTTTTACGCTCCCCGTCTGAGGCTAAGCAAGAGATCACCGACGGGGCCGATGACAAACAAATAGATGCCGTGGTGATAGACGATGACAATAGGCGTATCCTTATCATTCAAGGCAAATTCATCGCGGCTTCTACGGTTGACGGCTCAGCCCTCAGGGAAGTATTAGGAGCCTGGATACGGCTGCGGGATCTTGAATCTCTACAGAAAGATTGCAACGACCGGCTAAAAGAGCGCCTGGAGGCAGTGCGACGAGCCTTGGATGATGAGTATGAGGTGCAGTTTGAACTACTGACGACTGGAGACTTAACCGATGCAGCTCGAGCTGACCTGGCCGTGTTCACCGATCAGCTCGCAAGTATGGATGATTTCCCAGCGTCCATTCGAGTGGTTGACTCCCAAGTAATGGAAACTCGTCTTATTGAGGCGGAGGAGAAGGAACTACCCTCGATAAACTGCGAGATCACCCTTGACCCGACAAAAACAGTGGTTATGGACATTCGCGGAACCCGTTCAGTGATAGCTGCCATTCCCCTGCGCGAATGTCTGCAACTTCCTGGCATAAGTGATGGCCGGCTGTTTCGCAAGAATGTGCGACAGTTCCTTGGTGCTAACAGCACGGTCAACCGTGGATTGCGCACTACCCTATACAGCGATCGGGCGCAGGACTTTTTCTTTTACCATAATGGGATAACTGCGCTTTGCCGTAATTTCGAGTTAAGTGACGATCGCAGGCGACTTTCTTTGAAAGATCTCAGCGTTGTGAACGGTTGTCAGTCCCTCGTTACCATCCACTTGGCCTCCGAGCGCATCCGAGCCTTGCCAGAGGACAAGGCGCATATACTGTTCCGATTCTATGAAATTCCTCAAAGAGAACTGGCAGACAGGATCAGTATCTTTACCAACTCACAGAGCGCGGTGAAACCACGGGATCTGCGGAGTAATGATCGAGTAATGTTAAGCCTCAAGAGAGCATACGAATCCGCTTACATGGACGGTTTCTTCATCACTCAGCGGGGAATGCCTCGACCCGCAGATAAGGATGCGGCAAAAACAGTAGATTGCGCCGAGTTAGCAAAGGCACTGATGGCTTGGCACTGCCAGCGGCCAAACATTTCCTACAACGAAAAAAAACTATTCGATGAGTATTACAAGACCTTGTTCAGACCTGACTACGATCCGGCGTCTATTCTGGCCCTTCAGCGTTGGACCAGTGTTATTGACAAGGCTTGGCCAAACCTTGCGTTAAACGAGGCTCTCAAAGCAGGCAAAAGTTACGTGCGCTTCCACTTACTTTACGCTATCTCGACGCTAATCGCGCATGCCAGCGGACAGGGAGACAAGGTTCCCTACCCATCTGCGACGTTGGACAGGGTACAACAAGCCGCGGAAGCTGTTCTTCCTCTCGCAGTCAATTGTCTAAACCAGGCTTTAAACCAAGCGATCATTGATGCTCAATCTGTTGGCAAGGTCTTCAGCCCTCAGAACTGGTTCAAAAGCCTTGCGAGCGTGCATGCTGAGACGCTTGTCGCCAGCACTATTATAGGCATGCTTCCTGGTCTAGGTGCGCAGCCTACGGTAGACAGACTAAAGTTGCCGGCACAGCACTTTGGATTGCGGTGGTCGGCTGAGTAGTCCGGTAAGCTTGAAACTATGTCCACCAAAAACACCCACCTACCCAACGCTCTGCGCTTTGAGCGACGCGGCCGTTTCAACGCGCCGGCGGAAAAGCTGTGGCCTTTTCTGGCCGACACCCCCCCCCCGCTGAACCGGGCCAAGTGGTTGAAGGTCGAAGCAGAGGAAGTCTCCTTGCGCGGCATCAACGAGCCGGTGAGAGTCTATCGTTTGACCCTTCCAGTTGGAAAGGCCGGCGACAGCGCCATCAGCCGCCTCCAGCTCCAACTCATAAGCACGGCCCTCCGACACCAATTGCCTTAACAAATCGTCCGAAAGTTCCCCTCCGAGTAAAGCAAAGTCGGCCTGAGGCCGCAAACTCGACTCGCGCCAGATGTGAGCCGGTCGCCAGAGTTGACTGGGGTGACCACCTATACGGCTTATATGGCCTTTATTGGGGTAATCGGCCTTAGTCAGCGCCTAGAGGCACGATCTGAATGTGGAAACTTTTATTAAATTCTTATGCGTCCTCCACCTGCCAGCCGGCCGGCATGACCACGCACTACATATAGTGTTATTAACGCCTATAACGGGCGCACAAACCACAATATATTGTGGCGCAAAAATGCGGTCGTTACGTCAAATAGAAACTTTGTTATTCGGCGCTTGACTATGCGCCGCCACCGTCCTACAATCGTCGCTGCACTCCCCGGCGTCCTCTATACAATCCCGGGCTGCCGAAGCGCCTGCACAACTAGGGTGGGCTCGGTCATCATATAATGCGTCGGTGTCTGAAAGATGAGGAGACGACTCATATAACGTGGCTTCATACCGCAGCGCTTTGATGGCTAACTCGGTTGATGGGCTGGTCGCTCCATCTACTCATGTTAGTCGTCGCACTAAATCGTCTACCCCGGCCAACCTTGTCACGCGAGTGTGGTTTGTAGCCTGGTTGGCTTTGGCGGCGCCGGCGGTGATTATTGGGAGCGTAGTATGGCTACGATTTGAGCAAGCTCCGGATTGGTTTATCCCGCTGATCGGGGTCTGGCTGGCGCAATCGCCACTGACTTCCTTTGTCTTGGCAAAGCTGACCTGTCAAAAGCCGCTGCGTGACATCCAGCAGCTAGATCGCGCGCTCAAACGGCTGGCCGGCAAGGATTTCGAGACCGCCGTCTCTAACGAGGTTATAGGCGATCTTCGTCCGATGGTCCGTCATCTAAGCCAGATAGGCGAGCTGCTGGCCGAGTTTGAGATGGCGAAGGTGCGGGAACAGTATGGCGCCGAAACGAAGTTGTCGCAGCATCGCGGTGAGGTCGAACAACTCTTGTTCGACAACTCGCGATTGCAGCGCGAGGCCGAGATATTAAAGGAGTTCGCCGGCTATATCAGCCGCGACCTGAGCGCGGCCCAGATTTGCGGCAAACTGATCGCCACCCTGGAAAACAAAATTCAGTACTCGATCATCCAGGTATTCCTATGTGAAAAAGAACCCTGCGATCAACTTGTGCCGGCCGCTATCCATGACCAGGATAGAAACGTCAGGCTGGTGGGCGACTATATCCGCGAGCTGAGCGCGATCAGGGTGCCCGATCTGAGCCGGCGCAGCGTCTTCGGCTGGTCGTTGCAGACAAAGAAACCGTTGACGTTGCGGGACGCCGCCAGCGAGACCTGGATCGAGGGCTTTCACGCCGGCATGCGCTCGCAGATGGTGGTGCCGATGCAAGCGACAGGCGGATTGGCAGGGATTCTGGCATTAGGGGCTGCCGAGCCTGGCGCTTATTCCAAGAGCGATGAACGACTGGTCTCTTCGCTGGCCGGCTTGGCGGCAGTCGCCATCCACAATGTCAGGTTGAACGCCGAGGCGGCTAAAGTCGAGGCCCTGCGCACGCTAGACCGGCTCAAGTCTGAGCTACTCTCCACCGTATCCCACGAGCTGCGAACGCCTCTGGCCTCGATCAAGGGGTACTCGACGACCCTATTGCGCCGGGACGTTGAATGGACTCGCGATGACCAGATCGAGTTCCTGTCAATCATTGACGAAGAGGCTGACCGCCTGAACACGATGATTGACGACCTACTGCAAATGTCGGAGATCGAGGCCGGCATCCTGAAGATCCGCCGCCGGTCGACAAACATCGGCAAGCTGACCCAAAAGGTCGTGAAGCGGGTTAAAGCGCGCGCCCAATCGCATAACATCAACTGCCAGGTGGCGCCAAATTTGCGGGAAACGAACGTTGACGCTCGCCGGCTAGAGCAAGTGATGCATAACCTGGTCGAGAACGCGGTCAAGTACTCGCCAGAAGGCGGCGAGATCGAGGTCAGAGTTGACCAGGAAGATTCAAGGATCCGCTTTAGCGTCGCCGACCAGGGTATCGGTATCGCGCTCGAAGACCAGGGGCGGGTGTTTGACCGCTTCTACCGGGTCGAAGGATCGCTTGCGCGTGAGACCGGCGGATCAGGACTTGGACTGGCGATCTGTCGTGGCATTGTGGAAGCCCACGGGGGCAAGATTTGGGTGGAGAGCGCTCCTGGTGCTGGGAGTGTCTTCACGTTCGCGGTCCCAGTCACCTCAAGTGAGGATGACGATACTACTAATGTCGAACTGGAGGTGGACGAGTAAATATGGCGCGTGAAAAGATACTGGTGGTAGATGACGAGCCGAGGATTTTGCGCCTCATACGCAGCAACCTGGAGCCGATTGGCTACAAAATCATCACCGCGCAGGATGGTGAGAGCGCCTTAAACGCGGCCGAGATGAACGAGCCGGACATGATTATTCTCGATCTTATGCTGCCGAGGATGAACGGCTACGATGTCTGCCGGCGGCTGCGCGAGTTTTCGACGGTGCCGATCATCATACTGACGGCCAAGGGCGAGGAACCCGATAAGGTGCGGGGCCTTGAGCTTGGCGCCGACGACTATCTGACCAAGCCGTTCGGCGTGCAAGAGCTGATCGCACGCATCAAGGCGGTCTTGCGCCGGACCCGTCTGCCCAACGCTACCCGGCACGAGCCGGTATTCAAGTCAGGCGATTTCGAGATGAACTTCGCTCAGCGGAGGGTGTACGTCAGCGGCCAGCAGACCAAGCTAAGCCCGACCGAATACAAGCTGCTCTATCAGCTCGTGACCAACTACGGGCGAGTGGTGTTGCATCAAGACCTGCTGGCTAAGGTGTGGGGTCGTGAGTACCGAGATGAGACCGAGTACCTGCGAGTCTATATCCGCTACCTGCGACAGAAGATCGAAAAAGAACCGTCTAAGCCTCAACTGATATTCACCGAGCCTGGGGTCGGCTACATGTTCACCGGCGCGCCGGAGCCAGCCGCTGAGCCGGCTAAAGTCGAAGTGGCAGTCGCCGGATAGCCCTACGACTCATATCGACGAGACTGCTGCGTAATTCAGCAAAAGTGGGTGGGAACCCAGGTTCTTTTCGTTCTCTGCTCTCAAGCCAATCCGGCGCCCGAGGCGCTGCCCTGGCTGACTGTGAATTAACCAACACCTCATCCCCCTGACCCCCTTCTCCTCGTAGGAGAAGGGGGAATTGTATGGTGGGGGACACCCCCAAATCCCCCGTCAATGGGGGCTTCGCCCCCTCAGCGCTTCCCCGCCGGCCTTCAGGCCGCGTTCCAAGCGCCCGGACTTGAGTCCGGCGACGGAGTACCCTCGTGGTATGTAATTGGCCAAACATTCCTGTCCACTCCTATGGGCTTGTCCCCCGCTGGAATAGCTAGCCAGCCTTGTCCGACTCGGCCGGCCGGCGATATTTCGGCAACACTTCTAACGTCATCCGCTCGCTAATCATGGCCATCAGGGCGGCGCCAACCGTTGCAATAATTAGCGGCAGAATGAGCGCAATCACACTGAGGATGATGAACACTACTAATATTAGGAATGACATAAACATGTTGTCCACAGCCAGCAGCGCCGAGTTTCTTATCACGATGATGATGCGCTTGTCCTGCTGCTCGATCAGCAGCGGCAACATATAAGGCTGCATCATCAGCCAGAGCACCAGCACCCAAAAGACCAAAACGGATATGGCGATGAAAACAGTCTGCATAAGTCCTGATTCGCTCTCGCGGCCGGCGTAAAAGCTGAGGTTGACTAACAGCACGGCGGCGACCGCCAGGCTTACCAGGAACAGCACAGCCGCCCAACGCGCGTAGGCCCGGAGGCCTTCCCAAAATAGGTGAAAACCGACAATTTCCTCTTTGAATATATGGCGGGCGTAGTAGTGCAGGCCGGCGGCAGCCGGGTTTGGCCCGATGATGAAGACTAATACGATGACGAGTATGACCTGCTCCGGCACGTTGAACACGGTCATGAAAAAGCCCAGTATGAGCAAAGCAACGAGCGAAGCACCGAACCAGATAAGATTCATCCCGATGAACGAGTAAAGCTCGTCATAGACGCTTTTGATCGAAGTCCAGATTATGCTAAACGCCCGCATGTTTTATCCTGAGTGGTAGTCATGCGCCAACGAGATTGCTTCGCTCTGCTCGCAATGACGCTCCATTGCTGTCATTGCGAGTTCGCCTAAGCGAACGAAGCAATCTAATCGCAGACCGCGATGGTCTGGATGCCACCCGTATTCGGCCAGGCCGGCGGGCCTAATATAACATAGAGACGGGCCGGTAAAGAAATCTCCCAACGGGGATAATTTTGAGTAGCAGAATCGTCGGTTCGCCTCTACATTCAGAATGACAGATTGATGGAAGCGAAGTTTATAGGATAGGGGACTACTTACAGTAGGTGCACGAGGATGAACCAGCGCGGCGGTTGGAAGTGCCGGTGCGAGGCCCACGGCAAAGGAACCTAAGTGTGGGGTGGAAACCCCAGAATGGGAGCGCTCTTTCTACCACCCCCTTCCATGGCGTCTCAACTGACCTGTGGCGCTAGGTCAACCTGATGAGCACTCCCATTCTTCCACGTAGACAAGCATAGCTCACGGCAGTTAGACCAGAATAAAAGAGTTTCCCGCGATCATTAAAATGTCATTAATCCTACAACCTCTCCTTGTCATTTCTTCGGGTCGCCCAAGATCTCGAGTCCCCAATTGATCAGCGAGGCCAAGCGGCGCGATCTAGTGCATGATCAGGCGACCCTTTTGGGAATGGTGGAACGATCTTCCGGTGGGCAGCCAAACGGGACCTTGCCGACAATGACGCACATCCAAAGCCTTTCCCAAAAGACTGTCTTGAACCTGCACTAGGCGGACTCTAAGGGGTGCAGGGGCGAAGCCATTGACGGGGGATGTGGGGGTGGTCCCCCACTAATCATTTCCCCTTCTCCTCGCAGGACAAGGGGTCAGGGTGTGAGGCGCCCTTCACTCGTGAAGGATCCGGCCAAACAGCTAGGGGTGAAAAGTTATTTTGAACGTTGTATTCCCGAAAATGTTGCCTGACTATGCACTATGTACCGTGCTATGGTTATAAACACGAGTTACTTTATGAAAGGAGATTGCAAATGGCAGCAAAAATGAGTAGCGGCGTTAAGTTGGGTAGCGGATCGTACACCTACGAGTGGGTGGAGGGTTGGGGACTGTTGCCCTACGGCAAGGTATACGGTTGGGGTGTCGGTGTAGTGGTTGACTCCCAAGATAATGTCTATGTTCACACCAAATCACCGAACGCAGTAATGGTATTCGACCGCGAAGGCAAGTTTCTAAGCTCATGGGGCGAGGATTTTGCCGAAGGAGCGCACGGTCTTTATCTGAGCAAGGAAGGCTCGAACGAGTATCTGTACCTGGCAGACCACGCCCGACACTTGGTGGTCAAGGCCACATTGGACGGAAAGGTTATCTTTACGGTTGGCGTCCCAGAACTGGCTGATGTCTATAAGACTCACGACCAGTACAAACCCACCGACGTAGCCGTCGCGCCTAACGGCGATTTCTACGTCTGCGACGGCTACGGACAGAGTTGGGTGCACCGCTACGATCCAAACGGCGTGCGGATCCGCTCTTGGGGGGGAAAAGGCTCAGAACCCGGCCAGATGAGTTCCCCGCACGGCATCTGGATAGACACCCGCAAGTCCGAACCCTTCGTCTATGTTGCCGACCGAGCCAATAACCGGATTCAAGTTTTCACCCTGGACGGTCAGCATGTCAGGTTCGTCAGTGGCGACTTGCTGCGCTACCCGTGCTGTTTCTACCAGTTCCAGGGAAACATGTACATCCCAGACCTTTATAGCCGAGTCACAATCCTTGACGAGAAAGACGGGCTAATCACCCATGTCGGCGATGATCCAGAGGCTTACAAGAAGCCGGGCTGGCCGCGCCGGCCGGTTGAGGAGCGTAGTCTTGACAAGTTCGTGGCGCCGCATGCCTGTTGCGTTGATTCCCACGGCGACCTGTACGTCATCGAGTGGGTCTCGGATGCGCGACTGCGAAAGTACGCGCGTGTGGGCTAGCGCCTGGTAGTCACCTCAAACCTTCCAAGTTCACCGTAATTGTTCAGATTCGAGAGGTTTAGT
>JBCLEL010000024.1:0-14395 GCA_038913435.1 Chloroflexota bacterium | reverse complement strand
AGCGTGAGGCGTTTGCCGAGGCGCCCCACGCCGTCGTCTTCTGGGTGCGAGAGTATGGACTACGTGAGCTGGCAACGCACGCGCCTGATTTCTGGGCCTGGCGCAGCGGCGTCTTTGATTTTCGCTCCGAGCAGGTAGGACTGCCGCGCTCAGCGATGCTGAATCTCCTGCTTGATCCGCTGGTGTTTCAGGATCGCGGCGACCTGGACCGCCGGATCAGCCTCTACCAGGGTCTGATCCAGGAGTACAGCCAGGTGGAGACGCCGGACGAGCGCTTCTTGGCGAGCTTGCAGCTAAAACTGGCTCAAGCCTTTTATCTTCTGGCTCGCTTTTCGGAGGCTGAGAAGTGCGCGGAGGAAGCCTTGCAGCGCAGCCGCCGGGCAGGCGACCGATCGGCAGAGGCGGCTGCGCTCCACATATTGGGCATGCTGGCAGTGGAACGATCACGATTCGATGAAGCGGAAAAGCGGTATAACGAAAGCTTAATCATCTTCGCGGAACTTGGCGATGAGAGGGGAGTAGCCGCCATCTACCACCAGTTGGGCCTCATCGCCCAGGAGCGGCAGCAGTTTGACCAGGCCGAGGGCTGGTACCGCAAGTCGCTGGAGGTCTTTGAACGCCTGGGGCTGGAGCGAGACGCGGCCGCCAGCTACCACAATTTGGGTATCATCGCCCAGGAGCGGCAGCAGTTTGACCAGGCCGAGGGGTGGTGTCGCAAGGCGCTGGAGGTCTTTGAGCGCCTGGGGCTGGAGCGAGAGGCGGCCTCCGCCTACCAATGGTTGGGCAACATCGCATTTGAGCAGCAGCAGTTTGACCAGGCCGAGGGGTGGTATCGCAAGGCGCTGGAAGTTTTTGAACGCCTGGGACATCCACCCTTACAGGTAGATACCCTGGCCCAGCTTGGCGTTCTGAAGCGTCGTCAGGACCTCCTACCTGAGTCGGTCCTCTGGTTTGGCAGGGCGTTGCTCATCGCGACGGATTATCAGATGCGGGTTACAGCGCAAATCTTGATTGAACTTGTCCGGCTTATGAGAGCTATGGGCCAGGAGCAGTTCACGCAAGCCTGGCGTCAGGCGTTCGGCGACCAGGAGGCGGCGCTCGAAGCCATCCGCGAAGCCGCAGCAAAACTAGAACGGCCGGCCGGCTGAGGTTGCCGCAACCCTTTTGAGCCGAAGCAGCCGGACGCACGGCCGGCCAGCGTTCAGAACAGCCCGACGATCCGGCCGTTCTCGTCAATGTCCACCCTCTCGGCAGCCGGCGATGACGGCAGGCCCGGCATCGTCCGCATCTCGCCGATAATCGGGTAGATGAAGCCGGCGCCAACCGATGCCCGCACCTCGCGGACCGGCAACTCAAATCCCGATGGCGCGCCCTTGATCTTGGGGTCGGCGGTGAAGCTGAGGTGCGTCTTGGCAACGCAGATCGGCAGTCCACCAAAGCCGTTTTTCTCGAATGTGCTGATTTGGCGGTCTGCCTCCTGGCTGTAGGTCACGCTGCCGGCGCCATATAGGTCGGTCGCGATCTTCTCGATCTTCTGCTTGATCGTCCACTCAATCGGGTAGAGGAACTTGAAGTCGTTTGGCTGGTCGCAGGCAGTGATAACCATCTCGCCCAACTCAACCGCTCCTTTGCCACCCTCGGCCCAGTGGCGGGCTACGGCTGCGCCAACGGCGCCGGCCTCGATGGCGATTCGCTTTACCGCGTCAATCTCCTTCGGCGTATCCTGGGCGAACACATTGATCGCGACGACCGGATTGATACCGAATTTACGCAGGTTCTGGAGATGGCGGATCATGTTCGCGGCGCCGGTTTCCACGTCGGACACATTCTCCTCCAGCAGGGCCGCGTCCAGCGGCCGGCCGGGCACAATCCGGTACTTGCCGGTATGCGCCTTGAGCGCCCGGATCGTCACCACGATAACGGCGGCGTTGGGGCGCAGGCCCGAATTGCGACATTTGATGTCGAAGAACTTCTCCGCGCCAATGTCGGCGCCAAAGCCGGCCTCGGTGAATAGATAGTCGGTGCACTTGATCGCAATCAAATCCGCTAGCACCGAGGAGTTCCCGTGGGCGATGTTGGCGAACGGCCCGCAGTGCACCAACGCCGGCGTGTTTTCCAACGTCTGCATCAGGTTTGGCTTGATTGCGTCACCTAGCAGCACCGTAATCGCGCCGGCCGCCTTCAAGTCTTCAGCGGTAACGGGCTTTCGGTCTTGATCGTAGGCGACTATCATCCGGCCCAGCCGCTTCCGCAGGTCTTGCAACGAGGTGGTCAGCGCCAGACAGGCCATGATCTCGGAAGCGACGGTGATGTCGAAGCCGGTCTGGCGGGGCACTCCGTCCTGCTCTTCGCCCAGACCAACGATCACGTTGCGTAGCGCCCGGTCGTTCAGGTCCACGACCCGTCGCCAGGTGATCTCGTGCGGGTTGATGTTCAGCTTGTTGCCATGATGGAGATGATTGTCAATCATCGCCGCGCAAAGGTTGTGGGCGGCGGTGATCGCGTGGATGTCGCCGGTCAGATGAAGGTTGAACTTTTCCATCGGAACGATCTGCGAGTAGCCACCGCCGGCGGCGCCGCCTTTGATGCCAAAGGTTGGCCCTTGTGAGGGCTGCCGCACCGTCACAATTGACCGCTTGCCGAGGTGTTTCATCGCCTGGCCAACCCCAACGGTGGTCGTTGACTTGCCCTCACCCAAAGGCGTCGGCGTGATAGCAGTGATAACCGTGTACTTGGCATCCGGTCGTGACCGGAGCTTTTCCAGCGTTTCCAGTGGTATCTTGGCAATATACTTGCCATGGTGCTCTAGGTCTTGCTCAGGATCGAGGCCCATCTGTTCGGCGATCTGGTTGATGTGTAGCAGTTTCGCCGATTGAGCGATTGCCAGGTCAGAAAGCATCAGTCCTCCATAGGGTTCGAAGCGAAATTTGACTTTCAGATTGTGATAAGCCGATTCGGTGCAACGTCACCGAGTCCCCATTGTACCAACGAACCAGCGCGACTACCAAGACAACGCCCACCATGTAAGGGTTCAGATTTAGGGGGACGTACTTGCCCCCGGCGTCGGTTTAGTAGGGGCGAATGGCCATTCGCCCTCTTCGGCCTGCGCACAACCCTCACCCCCTATTATCCCCCTCTCCCGCGGCGCGGGAGAGGGGGAATTTGGCTGGGGGACACCCCCAAACCCCCGGCAGAAGGTCGCCCAAGGCGACCCTCTGCACTCCCATTCGCTGGCGGTGAGGATTGCGAAAACTCCTCGAATCTGAACAATTACGCCCACCACCCCTTATGCGGGCAACCCAGTTTGTAGGGTGGGAGCTTGTCTCCCACCGCCGGCGAGATTGCCAGACGGTCCATATTAAACACGTCGGAGTTCATTTGAGGTGGAATTATTAGCGGCCCTCACCGCGATCAGCTTCGTCGCCGCCGGCTGATCAGAGCTATCAGACCAACACCGACCAGCAAGCCGGCCGCCGCCGCCAGGCCGACTGTCAGCGGGTCAAACGACTGATCGGCTTGCTGCGAAGATTGAGCTGGCTGCTCGACGGTAGGAGTCATAGTGGCGCCAGCCGGCGCAACCGTTTTCGGTGTTGGAGCGGGGACAGTCCAGGTCGCGGTAGCCAGGACAACCAGCGCCGAAGTTGGTGAAAGCTCGATTGTTGCCGTCGGTGTCGGGGTTCTAGTTTCAGTCGGCGATGGCGTCGGCGTATTCGTGGCGGGTGTGGCAGTCCTGGTGACCGCGACGGTGGGGCTGACCGCCGCAGTTGTGGCGGTCGTCGTCGGCCTGGCAACCGCCGTGGGCGAGGCCGACAGCGTCGAACGAGGGTCTCGACGGAAGTATTTGCCGACCAGTTCATCTAGGCGATCCGCCGGCAGATGGCGGGCGAATGCCGCTATGACCTGGCCGCCGGTCACCAGCCGGCCGCTCTGCGACAGGCCGATGATCTCCCGCAACGCTTGGTAGAAAGCGTCCTGGCCGGCCAGCGTCTTCAGTTCCAGGAAAAAGACGGCGCTCCGCCGGTACAAGATTGCAAAGTAGTGTCCTTCATCCGAGTAGCCTTGTATCGGCGTGTCCATTGGCGCGGAGCCGTAGATATTGATCGAATCGGCTAACCTCGCCCGCAGTCCGTTGATCGTTGGCTGATATAGCTCAGGATAGCGGTCTTTATAGAACTCGTAGGTAAGCATGGTTGCCAGCCCCTCGTCAATCCAGGGTTCGTACACCTGATCAACGCCAACCTGGCTGTAAAACCACTCGTGCATAATCTCGTGAGAAACTATGTAGTTGAAGTAGCTGCCGGGATCGGTGGGGCCGGCGGTCAGCATATTACTAACAAAAAACAGGGTCGGATATTCCTGGCCGACACCAGCCGGGTCGTTGCTGCCGACGACGGCAACCTGCAACGTCGAATAAGGGTAGCCGCCAAGCCGGCCGGCCGCCCATTGCAGCGTTTCCACCACATATTTAAGTAGCGCCTGGCTGGTACCCTTTTGCTCCGGCAGGTAGAAGACGGTGACTTCAACCCCATCAACGTTTTGACTGAGAGTCGCATACCGAGGTGAGACGGCCAGCGCGAAGTCGCGCACATCGTTGGCGACGAAGGTGTGGCTCAAGCTGTCTTGTTGGACCAGCCGGCCGGTGTGGGCGACCTTGGCCGGCTGGTCCAATGTCAATCGCACCAGATAATCGGCCGTCTCGCTGACAAATGGGTCGCCGATTGGCACGTACTGCTGCCGGCGCCAGCCTTTCCCATCCACCACCGACAGAATGGGAAACCAGTTGCCGAGGGCCAGGACGCCAGCCGAGTAGCCGTAGCGTAGGTCGCCAGGCGTTGGAATCGTCAGCGAGTAGGCCATGGTAGCCGTTACAACCTCGCCGGGCGCCAGTCTGGCGCTCAGCGGCAAGCTGAGTACGGCGCCGTCCAAAGTGGCTGACGCCGGCTGACCATTCACCGCTGCGCCAGCCAACTTGAATGCTTTGTAGCGGGTCGGCGTAACCTGGAAGACAAGCTCCGACAGGTACAACGATGAACGGTTGACGTAGCGGACTGTCTGCTGGACTGATGCTTGCAGTGCCTTGATGTTAAGCGATACGTCTAGGTTGTAGGTTGGCCGGCTGTCATCCGGCTGCTCGGCGAGCGCGACCCGGCTGTCCGCCAGCAAAAGTGACAAGGCGAGGGCGATGGCAATCGGAAAGGCAACATAAAGTCTAATCAGCGGAACCCCGGTTGGCCAATTACCGATAAACAACGGTCGGCTGACGCACGCGCGGTATCGTCTGCGGGCCTTGCGGCAGAACGCAGACGCGACTGCCGGGGCCGGCCTGTTTCAATAGCTCGCCGACGAGCTTGGAGACATCGTGGCAAGGTGTCAAGCGCGCCCGGCGGATGTCATCCTCCGACACCCGGTCGGAGTAGAGATAGACCTGGTGGCGCGCCTGAATCTGCGCCTGGATCTGCACCTGCCACTGATCAGGGGTTACATCGTCGGATGCCATTATGTTATCGAGTATGGACTGGGGATTGGCGCCGGCGGCCAGCAATCGGGCGTAATCGCCGTGGCCGGCGCCCTCCCGGCACTCGGCGACCATCACAATCGGGGCGCCGTCGGCCGCCGCCAGCGCCGCCGCCGACATACCTTTGACAATCTGATAGATATTCAGGTCGAGTGGATAACCGCTGTTTGTACTAACCACGACCTCGTATCGTCGGTCGAACCGGCGAACCGCATGCCGTCCGGCGAACTCGCAGCCGGCCCGATGGACGGCAAAAAGCTCGCCGGCGAAGACACCGGTAATCTGGCGCATCTTGTTCAACGTCACGTTCAAGGTAAAGGTCGGCGGCGCCAGCCTGGCCGCCTGGCAGGACTCCTGGTGGATCGGATTTTCGTCCAAGATAGCCCAGGTCGAGTGCGGGTCAGCTATCTTGGCCGCATTGTGATTGCTCATGATAGAGGATGAGCCGGCGATAGCCGGCAGGATTGACTTTGGCCCGCCGCTGAAGCCGGCGAAAAAGTGTGGCTCGATGAAGCCAGTGACAATCCTGACATCGGCATCAACGTAGCGCCGGTTCAACCAAACGTTCGTACCGCTGGCTGTGCGGCCAACGTTGACCAGAGCGGTCTGGTCGTGACAGTCGTGGTTTATCACCTTGTAGCGAGCTACTACCTCCGGCCCCAACATCCGACCTAGCTCGTCCTGGGTGTTGGAACGGTGCATACCAGTGCCTACTAGCAGAGTTATGTTGGACGGATCGACAAATGAAAGCTCGGACAGGATAGCTGGTATCAGCCGGTCGTTGGGCGCTGGCCGGGTGATGTCGCTGAAGACGATGCACACTCGGTCGGTTGGCTTTACCAACTCAGGCAACGGGCGAGCGCCGATTGGATCGCGCAGCGCGTTGAGCAGGGCCGACCGCTCGGCAAGCAGGCCAGGGACAAACGCCGGCTCGATAACGTCGGTCCTATCATCCGGCAGATTGACTATCAGCCCACGTTCGCCATAAGCCAGGTTCACCAACACAACGACAATCTCCAAATGCCGGCCATAGATGGCCCATTTATGTGTAGGGGCAGACCCCCGTGTCTGCCCAGACCCCCGTGTCTGCCCTTTCGTTCGTCCGGCCACGAGGGCAATCACGGGGGATTGCGCCTACGATTACGGAGCCGAAAACCCTGATTGTTGCAACCACAATCCCAACCGATAGCGGCTGACAGACCGGTGAGTACATGTTAGACTGAGCGGCAAATAGCGCAAGCACAGATTTCAAGATAGCTTCACCAACACGTTGGCCAGGAGGAATAATTGATAGGCTCACTGCACAACTATATGAAGGTGGGCATCGTCCACTTTATGGCCTTTCCGCAAACGATGCCTGGCGAAGGGCCAATCTTGGAAACGGTCCGCATTATCGCCGAAGACACGTTCTTTGGCGCAATCGAGCTAGGTCTAATCAAAGACGCCGGCGTCCTAAAGCAAGTGTCCAGTCTGCTGAAGACGAGCGCGTTGCAGGTCGGCGGCGCCGGTCAGCCGGTCCAGCTTGGCAATCAACTCGACATCAACAGCACTGACAACGAAGCGCGTAAAAGAGCGATAGATCGGTTGAAGCAGGCCATTGACCAGGGAGTCCAGCTTGGCGCATCGAGGTTTGCCCTGTTGAGCGGGCCGTATCCGGGCGCCGCGAAGGAGAGCGAGGCAACCAAGCTACTGGTTGATTCGTTGAATCAGCTCAGCGATTACAGCGAGCGCCAGGGCAACCTGCCGCTAGTTTTGGAGGTCTTTGATCGCAGCATTGACAAGAAGTCGCTGGTTGGCCCTACCGCGCTTGGCGTGGAGGTGTCAAAGGCGGTCCGGCGGGACCATCCGTCGTTTGGCCTGATGCTTGATCTGAGCCACCTGCCGTTGCAGTTTGAGACGGCCGATCACGCATTGACGACCGCCAAAGACCATCTCGTCCACGCCCACATTGGCAACTGTGTCCTGGACGACCAGAAGCATCCGCTGTACGGTGACAAGCATCCGAGATTCGGCATCGAGGGCGGTGAGAACGACGTGCCGGAAACCACCGAGTTCCTAAGGGTGTTGAAGAAGATTGGCTACATTGGCGCCGGCAAGCAGAACATCGTTGCCTTCGAGGTCCGGCCCCACGGCGAGGATACCTCGGCCGCCGTGATAGCCAACGCCAAGCGTACATTGATGGAGGCCTGGGCGCGGCTGGAGGATTGATTTCCATTGAGAAGTCGCAGTTGGGGGCGGTTCGCGAACCGCCCCTACTACTCCTGATGCTCTATCATCAGTGACCAGCAGGCAAAGACAAAGCGGTAGGAGACAAGCTCCTACCCTACGTATGCCGGTTCATCAAAGCAAAGAAATAGCGGTAGGAGACAAGCTCCTAACCCTATGTATGCCGGTTCATCAAAGTGTAGTGGAAGGCATTGATGCAATATCGTCAGCTTGGCAGTAGCGGACTCAAAATCTCGGTTATCAGCCTGGGCGGCAACGTCTTCGGCCAGCACGGGGGGATCAAGCATTTCTCTGATGAGGCCGGCACCGCGGCGTTAGTTCACCAGGCTGCCGATCTCGGCGTGAACTTCATTGACACCGCCGATATGTATTCAAACGGCGTTTCCGAGACCTACGTCGGCAAGGCTGTTGCCGGCCAGCGTGACCGATTTATAGTCGCCAGCAAGGTCGGTATGCGGTTCGGCGATGGGCCGAATGACATCGGCCTCTCGCGCGGTCACATCATGGCAAGCATCGAAGGATCGCTCCGTCGTCTCGGCACTGATTACATAGACCTCTACTACGCCCACCTGCCGGACCCCTCGACGCCAATCGAGGAGACGCTCCGTGCCTTTGACGACCTGGTCACTCAAGGGAAAGTGCGCTATCTCGGCTGCTCAAACTTCGCCGGCTGGCAGATCGCGCAAGCGGCCGAAACCGCCGAGCGGCGTGGGTATACTCATTTTGTCGTGAGCCAATCGCCTTATAACCTGGTTGATCGGGCGATTGAAGCGGAGGTTGTGCCAGCCTGTCTAAAGTATGGATTGAGCATCGCGCCTTACATACCATTGGCCCAGGGCATACTCACCGGTAAATACCGGCGTGGGGAGACGATACCGCCTGATACCCGCGCTTGGAACAATCCCAGTGGCCTCATAACGCAGTATATGACTGATGCGAATCTGGAATTGGTGGAGAAACTGGACCAGTGGGCGCAGGACCAGGGACATCGCGTCGCCGAGCTTGCCATTGCCTGGCTGCTGGCAAAGCCGTATGTCTGTTCGGTGATCACCGGCGTCACCGGCTCTGCTCAACTCGGGCAGAATGTCAAAGCATCTGATTGGATTCTGAGCGAGAAGCAAATCAAGGCGGTTGATGAGATGCTGGCCGGCGTCTGAACTGACCGAGCAGATATGGGTACCACGGATGGCTTTCAACTGACCAGATCATCCACTGAGTAGACTGAAATGTCATTATCAGCTCGCACTGCTTACACATCCGCTGAAAACCAGAGCGCGGTCTGGCCCTCGATCTGGACGGCAAACCTGACGGTCTTCGTCGCAAGCTGCTGTACCCTGATAATCGAGATACTCGCCGGCCGCATCCTGGCGCCGTATCTGGGCGTATCGCTCTACACCTGGACAAGCATCATTGGCGTGGTGCTGGCCGGCATCAGCCTCGGCAACTATTTGGGCGGCCGGCTGGCTGACCGCCGGGCGTCGCCGACTACGCTAGGCTTGGTCTTTCTTGCCGCCAGTCTGACTACCATCGGGGTTCTGGTCACCACGGGCCTAATCCTCGGGCGCGGATTGCCCTGGGCGATCCCACTCGTCGGCAGGATAGTCCTGCTAAACGTTATTATCTTCTTCCTGCCCAGTTTAGTTCTTGGTATGGTAACACCAGTGGTCATAAAACTGACGCTGGTCGATCTTAGCCAGACCGGCAGTACCGTTGGGACTATCTACGCTTTCTCCACCGCCGGCAGCATACTCGGCACGTTCGCCACTGGCTTCTTTCTGATCGAGGCGTTTGGCACACGGGCTATCGTGGTTGGAGTGGCCGTCGTGCTATTCCTGATGGCGATTCTGACCGGCCAGTTCTGGCGTCAGGCGGGCCGGCTGGCTGTCGTCATCGCGCTAGGTATGGTGGTCGCCGGCGGTCTCTTCTACTTCAAGAACACCTTCTTGAATTCCCCCTGTCTAAAAGAGACAGGCTATTACTGTATCCAGGTGCAGGGCTACGATTTCGGTGGCGATCCCACCGTGTCGCTCGTTTTAGACCACCTGACTCATACTAAAGTCTCGCTAGGCGACCCTAAGCATCTCGGCTTTAGCTACATACGGACTTACGCCGATGTAACAGCGATCAAGGCCCTAGACAAGCCGGATTTCAAGGCGCTTTTCATCGGCGGAGGCGGCTATGGCTTTCCGCGCTATGTAGAAGCTGTCTACCCTGATAGTGAGATCCACGTTATCGAGATCGATCCGTGGGTGACGGAGATCAGCTACCGGGAGCTTGGTCTGAGTCGTGACACCAGGATACGCTCTTATAACCAGGACGCTCGTATGTTCCTGATGCAGTGGCAGGACCCGCCCAAATTCGACATCATCTATGGCGACGCCTTCAACGACCTGGCGATGCCGTATCACCTGACTACAGTCGAATTTGACCGAATGATCTACGGTTTGTTGACCGACGATGGCATTTATCTGGCAAACGTCATAGACGACTATCGGGAGGGCGAGATGCTGCGAGCGTTCATTAACACGGTTGCGGAGGTCTTTCCCTATGTGTATGTGATGCGCTGGGGCCGCCTCGACCCCGGCATGATTGAGACGCTGGTGGTCGCCGGCGCCAAGCAACCGCTCGATGTGAGCTTGCTTGACGATGTGGCCAGAAGCCAGCGCCTGTTCGGCCGGGTATTGGGCAGCACCGTGATCGCCCCCGACGAGCTGGCAAGGTATCGCCAAGCCGGCCGACGGATCATCCTGACCGACGACTACGCGCCGGTTGACCAGCTAGCGGCGAGATTGTTTGTGATACGGGGCTACTAGCCGGCTCAGGCATCCTTGTCTTCCAGCTTTTCCAGAACTTCTCGGAGGTCTGTCAACAGCCGTGCCTGGTCCGGGACCGCCTGACGCCAGGCAGCGGTAAACGCTTCTTCACCCATCGTTTTCATCAAGCTGGCTAGATCCGCCACGATCTGCTTGCCAATCCGCATCTCATACTCAGCGGCGATGGCCAGCGCCCGGCCAAACCACTCTACCGCCTCGGCCGGGCGGCCCTGCCGCCGGCGCAGAACGCCAAGCTGGGCGAGGGTAAGCACCTGAAGCGGCGGATGATGCAGGCGGACATAGTTCTCCAGCGCCTGGCGATACCACCCCTCGGCCTGGTCAAACTGCTGCCGCTCCAATGCGATGCTGCCCAACTGGTGGTAGTCGCTGGCCGCCCACCGCTCCAGCCCCAGGCGCTCTTTAATCTCCAACGCCTTGCGATACCACTCCTCGGCCTGGTCAAGCTGCTGCCGCTCCTGGGCGATTATGCCCAACTGGTGGTAGTCGCTGGCCGCCTCTCGCTCCAGCCCCAGGCGCTCTCTTATCTCCAACGCCTTGCGATACCACCCCTCGGCCTGGTCAAACTGCTGCCGCTCCAATGCGATCATGCCCAACTCGTGGTAGTCGCTGGCCGCCTCTCGCTCTAGCCCCAGGCGCTCGCTGATCTCTAGCGCCTTGCGATACCACCCCTCGGCCTGGTCAAACTGCTGCCGCTCCTCGGCGATCATGCCCAACTGGTGGTAGTCGCTGGCCGCCTCTCGCTCCAGCCCCAGGCGCTCTTCTATCTCCAGCGCCTTGCGATACCACCCCTCGGCCTGGTCGAACTGCTGCCGCTCCTGGGCGATGATGCCCAACTGGTGGTAGTCGGCGGCTGCCTCTCGCTCCAGCCCCAGGCGCTCTCTGATCTCCAGCGCCTTCTGATACCACTCCTCGGCCTGGTCAAACTGCTGCCGCTCCTCGGCGATCATGCCCAACTGGTGGTAGCTGACCGCGATCTTCGGCGCCGCGGCCGGATCATTCAGCGAGACCAGGTAGGCGATGACGCGCTGGTAGGCGTCTTCGGCGCCGGCCAGCTCGTTTCGTTGCAGCATTTCAATGGCTTCCTCGCCAAGCAGAAACATCCATAGATTGGCCCGGTCGCGGGCAGCGCCGGCCGGGACCTCGCGGCCCAGACGATCGAGCAGCCGGCCCCTCAGCGCCCGCCATTCGTCCAGCCGACCGCGGACCTCGTAGAATTCCATGAGCGTCTGGACTATGGCCTGGGCAAGTCCCCATTGCTCGCTCGACTCGGCCAGATGCAGCGCCCGCAGCAGGTTCGCCTCTTCAAAGTGGATGGCGGCAACCGCGTTTCGGTCGCCGCTTCGCACCTTTTCGTAAAGGTCGCCAGCCAACCCGGCATAGAACCTGACGAACTCAGCGTCCAGCCGCGCCAGTCCATCCTCGCCCACCGCCATCACCAGGCGCCGGCGTAAGAATGGCGCCAGGGTTGGATGTAGCTCGTACCTCCGGCCGCCCAGCGCTCGCAGCAGCCCATTGCGGCTGGATTCCTCCAGCGCCGTTTCCCAGCCCTCGGCGTCGAGCGCCTCGCCCACGATGGCTGCGTAGGTTCGCTGCTGTTCGTCGCCGGCGCCCACGAACCTGCCTAACGAATCAGCATGCACGAAGGATGCGAAAAGTCCGATAAAGGGCAGGTGCCGGCGTGCCCGCTCGGACATTTGAGAGAAAGCGTAGGCTAGGGAGGCGTCCTCGATGGCCTCGCCCAGCCGATCGGTCCGGTGCTGGAGGGCATCAATGATCTCGGCGGGAGACTTTCTATCCAGCAGCGGCAAGACGACCTCCAGCGAGCGCGGGTGCCCGTTCAGCAGCCGGAGCAGTCGTGAATAGTCCGGGTCATCGCGGAACTCTTCCGGCCGGCGGCCAACCGTCAACAAGATCGCCTGGGCCAGCAGGCCGGCGTCGCGGGCGTTCAGGCCGCCCACTTCAATGCGCTCCAGCAGGACGCCCAGCCAGTTTTCGTTCGGCTTGCGGCTGGTGATGACCACCCGACTCTTGCCACCACGGAGCGCTTGCAAAAAGCGGGAGAATTTCGCCCGCTCCTCGGCTGAAGCCAGCGGCGCCGCGCCTTCGGGACTACCCGCCGCCGTCTCGAAGTTGTCCCATACCAGCAAGCAGCGCTGCTCGCGCAGATACCTGACAAGCTGACGCCACTGCTCATCGTCGGGGAGCCGGGAGAAATCGGTGGCCCGGCCGAATACGCTCTGGACCACCTGAGCAAAGTCGGCTTTCGCCTTGAATGAAGCGACGAAGACGCCGCCTGGACAGCCGCCGGTCTCGGCGTACCAGCGGGCAAAGCCATAGGCCAGTTGGGTCTTGCCGGTTCCGCCCAGGCCGGTGACCAGCGCAAAGGGATTGTCGTCCTTGACCAGCGCGCGCTCGATCCGCAGGAGGTCGTAGTCGCGACCGATGAAGCCGAAGTCACCTTCGGGGCAGTCTTCTCTGACTCGCTCAAAGAGAACATTTGCCTCATCATCTTCCGGGCCGGCTTCCAGGCGGCCAGCGGGAATCGGGACGTACTGATGCTCTTGCTGATAGAGAGCCGGAACCATCCAGTCTTGCAGCTCGATGTCACCTATCACCGACGGGCGATGCTGCGAAGCGTGAAGCTGCCGGCGCGCCGCGGCAACCGCTGTGCCCAGACTGGCATGCTCGACCAGTCGCTGGTAGAAGCGGCGCATAAAGATGGCGGCGGTTGCGGCGTAAACCGAGTAGGACATCGCCACCACGCCTTGCGCCCCAATTGCCACTAACTGTGATGCGACCGAGGAGAAAGGATCGGCCTGCCCTTCTTCGGCTGACTGACAGGCGTTGAGAACGAAGATCGGCGTCTTGCAGGTGGCCAGCGCCTGGCCGAGAGTCTGGCTATCAACAATGTAAGGACTGCCGTCCTCTTTCTCGAAGGCTAGGTGGCCGTGTTCTGCCCTGACAGCGTATTGGTTGACCGGACCACCTCCAGATCGTTGGAAGACGCCGTGGCCATCGAAGTGGACTAGGTGATAGTGCCCGGGGCGATCGGTTAGCCGCTTGACCAGCCCGTCGAAGGTTGGAGGACGCAACAACTCTAGCTTGATATGGGACCGAAGCGGGCGCAGGGCTTCAAGCATTGGACGAGCCACGGTGCCTAAAGCAACGTCCTTGTCACCGTAGGGTCGAGCGATGACCAGCAAGATCCGGAAAGGTTCATCGAGAGACGGTTCTGGGAGAGTCGCCCGGACCAATTGGCCGCTATGGACGCGGTAGAGGCCGGCCAGCGACAGGGCCAGGTAGCCACCACCCGGTGACGAGTCGCGGATTAGCTCCCAGGGGAGATTCAGAAAAGCGGCGTCCTCTGCGTCCTTTGAACTGACACAAAGCTCACACCGCTCAAGTCCTTCGCGCACGGCTTCCTGGTAGAAATCGTGAGGGTCAGGCCCGGAGCCATCTTTTTTGATAAATACCTGGTTGAACAGTTGTGCGCCGCGTTCCTCCATCGTCCGCTCGACCTGTTCCGCCCGGTATCGCTCGGCGCCATAGGGAAACTGAAGGAAGTCCTCCAAGTACCAGCGGAGTTCTTGTCGGTCATTGGCGCTCAGCGGATCGGCGAAGGGTATTGGAGGGTATAGGCGTGGGTTGGCATTGCCACGTTGCCAGGAAACCTGAACATGGCTATCACCAAGGTCGTTGATGAAGAGACGATTCATAACAAAGGGACCAGCAGCCGTGCGGTCATTGCCCAACTCCGGCGCGAAGAAACCTTGCCTGGTAGGATACCATACTTTTGCTGGTATTCTTGTACCTAGCTCCA